>JBAZRS010000087.1:0-12608 GCA_041662825.1 Victivallales bacterium
CTTAATATGTTTATACTTTTTCCACCAAGTGAAAAAAGTAATAGCGAGCTGTTTTAAGTAATCTATCCTTCCAAAATTATATGGCAATAGTGTTGAAAAAATCTCTATAGGATATACAATTTAAACCTTTCAAGGAATTGCAGAAGTAGTCAGGATTCAGGAGTCAGTAGTCAGAATGTAATTTGGATTTGAGTTCGGATTTTATTCTGAATCCTGACTTCTGTATTCTGAATTCTTTCAAACAAACACACGGGAGACTAAAATGGCCGAGACAGCGATGAACAGGAACACATATCTTTCAAAGAACATAGGGAGCTTTGAAGACGTTATCGAGATAAGGGGCAGGAAATACAGAAAAGTCGAGGATCTCCGTTATGGCACGAATCCCCATCAGCCTGCGGCGTATTATAAGCCGGAAGCCCAGGATTGCCCGATAGGGGACATGCAAATACTCAAGACCGGGAAAAGCGGACTCTCCCAGACTAATCTGGAAGACATCTCGTACGCCTTAAACATAGTGAAATTCTTTGACAAGCCGGCATGTGCCGTAATGAAGCATGTCAATCCCAGTGGTGCCGCAGTCCAGCGCGGAGATGAAAACACATGTGATGTCTACATAAAGGCGCGCGACTGCGATGCGAGGGCCGCATTCGGAAGTGTCATAGCGTTCAATGTGGAAGTTGACGGGCAGACCGCGAAGGAAATCATGGGCACGTTCGTAGAGTGCGTTGTCGCCCCTTCATTTGACCAATACGCTCTGGAGGCCTTCAATGACGGCGATAAATTTAAACTCAACAAGCATATAAGGATAATCAAATGCGGGAAGATTTCCAATATCCCGCGTTTTATCGGGGAATCTGCCGATGTCCATAATACGCTGAAAGTCCTTGCCGACGGTTCGGTTGTCGTGGCTGCCCCGTTGCTAACCAATCTTAAATCCCTGGATGATCTCAAACCCGCCTCGGCTGAAAGCAAGAATCTCGGTCCGGTCGTCTCAACCGTCAAGACTCTGCCGGGTCAGCTTGAGGATATCCTGACCGCCTGGTACATAAACCTGAGCGTGCGCTCCAACGGGGTCGTGATTGTCAAGAACGGTCAGACATTGTCCGTCGGCACTGGCGAACAGGACAGGGTCGGGGCGGTAGAGCAGGCTATCAATAAGTACAATAACAAGTATCAGGGAAATGAGAATATCAAGGATTCGGTGATGGCGAGCGACGGGTTCTTCCCGTTTCCGGACGCAGTGGAAGTGGCTGCCGAAGCCGGAGTGAGCGCCATGATTTCACCGCCGGGTTCCATTAAGGACGCGGAAGTGATACAACGGGCGAACGAGCTTGGGGTGGCACTTTTCCACGCACCGGAACGGTGCTTTTCACATCATTGATATTTTTTATTCCATAAAAAATAAAATAAGCGATATAATATATACAGGAGAGAGGAATGGAATCTTTTTTACAGAAGAATTTCGCGCAGAGGATTGGCGGGGACCAGTTCGGGAAAGACACGAAAATCTACAAGTTCGAGAAAATAAAGAGGGCGAAACGCGCCGCCCTTCAGGCGAATCCCGGCGCTGAAATAATCGACATGGGAGTAGGGGAGCCTGACGACATGGCTTTCCCGGAAGTGGTTGACGCCCTCTGCAGGGAGGCGGCGATTTGGGAGAACCGCACCTATACCGACAACGGAATCGGCGAGTTCAAGGTTGCGGCTGCCCGTTACATGAAGGCCCTTTACAATGTTGATGTCAATCCAGACACGGAGATCTGCCACTCGATAGGTTCAAAGGCCGCCCTTTCGCTTCTGCCGGCATGTTTCATAAACCCTGGCGACATCACCATAATGACAATTCCCGGATATCCGGTTCTCGGGACATGGACCCAGTATCTGGGCGGGAAAGTCATAAACATGCCCCTCAACGAGGAAAACGGCTTCTTCCCCGACCTTGATTCCCTGACTGCCGAGCAGTGCGAAAAGGCGAAGCTGCTTTATCTGAATTATCCGAACAATCCGACCGGCGCTTCCGCCTCAATAGCTCAGCTTGAGAAGGCTGTGAAATTCGCAAAGAAGAACAATGTCCTGATTGTTTCCGATGCAGCCTACGCGCCTCTCAACTTCCAGGGGAAACCCCTCAGCATACTGTCGATCCCGGGCGCCAAAGACTGCGCCGTCGAACTGCACAGCATGTCAAAGGGGTTCAACATGACCGGCTGGCGTCTCGGCTGGGTCTGCGGAAACGAACTTGCCGTCAAGGCGTTCGCGAATGTCAAGGACAATGCCGACAGCGGTCAGTTTGCCGCCATTCAGAAAGCGGCGATCGCCGGCCTAGACAACCAGTCGAAGATCACTCCGATGATTTGCGAAAAATATGAACGCCGTCTGAAACGCATGGTCGAGACGCTCCGTCCGCTCGGTTTCCCGGCCAAGGTTCCGCAGGGCTCGTTCTATCTCTACGTGAAATGCCCGAAGGCCGCAGAAGGCAAGTACAGTGCGAAGTTCGCAAGTGCGGAGGAATTCAGCCAGTGGATGATTAAGGAGAAACTCATCAGCACAGTCCCGTGGGACGATGTCGGACACTATGTGCGTTTCAGTGCGACATTCGTGGCGCAGGGCGGAAAGAAGGAGGAGGACCGCGTCCTCAATGAATTCCAGAAACGCCTTGCCGACGTGAAGTTCGTATTTTAGTAGGACAGGCATTCCTGCCTGTTCATCTTGGTTCTAAAAAATCCGCCAGGGAAACTAGGCGGATTTTTTATTTAAAGGGAGTTGTAAAACTTTTTTTGCAAAGGATGACGGGTTTTCCTACCCGCCAAATCTTAAATCAAAAAGGCGGAATGGAAAGTCCGCCCTCCGTTAATTTTGAATGGGTTTTTTATTTCCGGCCTTTTGTTCCGTTTAGGAAATTCAGGATTGTGAAGACGGTTTTCGCGAGACCTAGAGCTATCATTCCATAGATAATGCAGATTAATCCAAAAAACAATAATCCTGAAATCCAGGCAATGATGTAGATATAATTGGATGTGAAAACAGAGTTTATAAGGATTAATAATGTTAGCAGACCAATAAGAACAAGCAAAAACCATCCAGCGGCCTTCTGATATTCTGGATTTTCCTCCCACATGTGAGCCTCGGATAAGTAAGAATTGCCGGATAATTATTTCTGGAAATGTTCTTTTCCTCTATCAACTGGCGACTGACGGCCAGAGACTGCCGGCGTCAGAAATACTTCTGCAGATAATGCTTCATTACGCCGTAACGGAGGCCGTTTGCTGTTATGCGGATTTCGCTGAAGTTGAAGAAGCGGAGGAATTCGGAAAGTATGAGAAGGCCGCTTGGAAGGATTTCCGCGCGTTCCTTTTCCATGCCCGGAACCTTGATGCGCTCCTCGATGCTCATCCTTGAGAGCTGCCTTGTGTATACGGCTACCATCTTGCTGTCGACTTTCACGGAATTGATGTGTTTTCTGTCGTAGACATTCTCCTTGAGCACCAGGGCCGCGAATGTTGTGGCGGTTCCGCCGCTCGCGATGATTACCGGATTTCTGCCGGTGAGCCAGGAATGCACGTCGTCGACTATCGAGAAGAGATTTTTCTTTATGAATCTTTTTGCGGCGATTCTCTGGGGGATCCATTCACCTTTGCCGATGTTGAACATTTCGGAAATGGACACGCACCCCATGTTCATGCTGTGCGCCCCGACCATTATGTTCTTTGTGCCGAATGCGACTTCCGTGCTTCCGCCGCCTATGTCAATTGTCAGGATCGGGTTTTCGGATTCAACTTCATAGGTGGCACCGAGATAAGTGAACTTGGCTTCCTCCTTTCCGCTGAGGACCTGCGGGAAGATGTTGAGTTTCTGATGGCATTTCACAAGGAATTCGCTTTTATTCCGGGCGTTTCTCACTGCGCTTGTCGCGGTGATGATCAAATCTTCCGCCCCTTCGTTTATTGCGATGGACTGCATTTCCTTTGAAACATCGAGCGTGAATTGCATCGCCTCTTCGGTGAGCACTCCGCTGTGTGAAACGCCTTTTCCGAGTCTGGTCATTGCGAAGACTTCGTTGATTGGCTCGATGTGCCCGTTTGAATAGCATTTCGCCACAAGAAGCACTATGGAATTGCTTCCTATGTCAAGCACCGCCAATACTTTTTCTTTAGCCATGGTTTTTTCGGGGATTCTGGTTGAAACTGATGGAAATACGGGCATACTATGCCAATGACTTTGCCAAAAACAATAGTCTTGATCAGGTATTTTTTATATAATCCCAACAAACACGGAGTTTTGAAATGATAATTGTTTTCAAACCGCATACGCCAGAAGATAAAATCAATGAAGTTTCAAAAATGATTGAGCATCTCGGCTATGAGCCGCGCATAATCAGGGGGGTCGAGCATACGGTCATCGGAGCCGTAGGCGACGAGAAGATTCACCGCTCACTTGAGATATTCAAGTCGTTTCCCTGCGTCGCGGATGTCATTCCGATCCAGAAACGCTACAAGCTTGCCAGCAGGGAGTATCATGAGGCAGACAGCTTTGTGATGATAGGAAAGGAAAAAATCGGGGCCGGGAGTTTTCAGGTGATCGCGGGTCCCTGCGCTATTGAAAGCAGGGAGCAGATGAGGAAGGCTGCAAAAGACATCTATGCGGCAGGCGTGAGGATCCTCCGTGGCGGGGCCTACAAACCCCGCACCTCCCCTTATGACTTCCAGGGTCTTGGCGAGGAGGGGCTTCAAATCCTCAAGGAGATAAAGGAGGAGTTCAACATGCCGGTCGTCACCGAGATTCTCGGCGTAACCCACGTGAAACAGGTTGCGGAAGTAGCAGACTGCCTGCAGATAGGCGCTAGGAACTGCCAGAACTACCATCTGCTCGAACATGTGGCCAATGCCGGGAGGCCTGTCCTGCTCAAGAGAGGAATGGCGTCCACTGTGGAGGAATGGCTATCCGCTGCGGAATATCTCGTTGTGCACGGTTGCCCGAATGTGATTCTCTGTGAAAGGGGGATAAGAACTTTTGAAACCGCCACAAGAAGCACCCTGGATCTCGGAGCGGTTGCCGTGGCAAAGAGGGAGACTCATCTCCCTGTAATTGTCGACCCGAGCCATGCCGCCGGAAAAGTGGATCTCGTCCTTCCTCTTGCCAGGGCCTCAGTGGCGGTGGGCGCGGACGGCGTAATTGTCGAAACCCATCCGGATCCCGTAAACGCCACGAGCGATGCCGCACAGCAGATCCCGTCAGGGAAGTTTGGCGAGTTCATGAATTCCCTGAAGCCGATCATTGAGGCGATGGGGAAAAAATAACAGCTGGCGGTTTCAATATGAGAAACAGAAATGAACCGTGGAAAATCCATTCGACACGGGAGATCTTGAAAACGCCGATTTTCAATGTCCATGTAGATCATTCGGAATGCCCGAGGACGGGTGTCAAAGGTGATTTTTACAGGTTCAAATTCGGCGACTGGGTGAACATAGTCGCAGTCACCGCCGAAAATGAGATTGTCATGATCCGCCAGTTCAGGCATGGAAACAAGAAGTGGGAGCTTGAAATTCCGGGCGGTTTGATTGACAATACGGATGCAGACCCTCAGTTCGCAGGGCAGCGCGAGCTGTTTGAGGAGACGGGATACAGGGGTGAAAACGCAAGAATCATAGGTTCGCTGTGTCCTAATCCCGCACTTCAGGACAACACGTGCCATACAGTTTTTGTTGACCATGCGGTAAAGGTTTCCGAACCCGAGATGGAGAAATGTGAGGATATCGAGACAGTCCTCCTGCCGCTGGGTGAAGTTAAAAGGCTGATCAGGGAACGGAAGATAAAGCACGGGCTTGTCTTGAACGCCTTGCATTTCTATCTTGACGAAATATGATTAAGATATAAAAATCACTAAGGAAGAATCATATGAAAAGCTCTTTTGAACTTGCCATGGAAAGACTCGGCGGGCCTGCTAAAAAACTGACCGAAGCGCAGAAGAAGGCAATCGCCGAAATCGAGTCCAAATACAAATCGAAAATCGTCCAGTTGGAGCTTGCTGTTGATGACAGGATAAAGAGAAGCCCGGATGATGCGGACAAGATAAGAAGGCAGACCTCGTCTGAAATCGCATCTCTTCAGGAAAAGTGTGAATCCGAGAAAAACAAGATAAGAGGAGAATAAAACCATGGAAACCAAGATTCAGATAGCGCATGGCGGTGGCGGACGGCTTTCCGCAGATCTTATCAAGGCGGAAATAATAACGCGTTTTGGCAGAGGCCCGTTGAAGGATCTCCCCGATGCCGCGACCGTACCCTTTAAAAAGAATGCCAAGCTTGTCATGTCCACCGACAGTTTTGTGGTTAAGCCGGTCGAATTTCCGGGCGGAAACATCGGCAACCTCTGCGTGTACGGGACTGTCAACGACATTTCGGTTGCCGGAGGAAAACCCCGATGGTTCTCCCTCGGGCTCATCCTTGAAGAGGGACTCGAAATATCCCTGCTGAGAAAAATCCTTGATTCTGTGAAGAAGTCGGCAGATGAGTGCGGGATCAAAATTGTCACCGGCGACACCAAGGTCGTGCCTAAGGGGCTCTGCGATAAGATTTATATAAATACAAGCGGAGCCGGCGAGGCGTTTGAGGAATTCGATCTCGACAGGAACAAAATCAAGCCTGGAGACAAAGTTGTTGTCAGCGGAAACATAGGTGATCACGGCATGGCAGTGCTCTGTGTCCGCGAAGGCATAAAAATAAAGAACGGCCCGAAGAGCGATTGCGGGACAGTGCAGCGGCTTGTGCTGGCCGCACGCCAATATGGCCCGGGAGTGAGGTTCATGCGTGATCCGACGCGGGGCGGCATGGCAGCGGTTTTAAACGAGATTGCGGAAAACAGGAGGTTTGGAATTCTGCTTGATGAAAAATATGTCCCGTATTCTGCGGAGGCCAGGGCGGTTTCCGAAATGCTCGGGCTTGATCTCCTCAGTTCACCTTGCGAAGGAAGAGTCGTAATGATATGCGCCTCAGAGGTTGCAGACAAGATTGTAAAAAAATGGAGAAAACTTCCCGAGGGCGCGAATTCCGCCGTTATCGGGACCGTCTCGGATATGAGCGGAAAAGTCGCAATCAAGACTCTCGGCGGGGGAACTCGACTGGTAGATCTGCCAAGGGGCGAACTGCTGCCTAGGATTTGCTGAACCGCATTGCGAGATGTAATGCGGAATATCCAAGTTCCAAAGTCCAAGCTCCAAACAAACATATTAAAAAATAAAATTAAAGAACAGCCCTTGCGGGCTTAATACGCCTGAGGCGTATTAACTACGAACAAATTTTATTTGCATGTAGTTAATGCCGCAAGGCGTGTTCTTAGGTTGTTTTCACAATCATATGGGAATTGGCACGGAAAATGCATGAACTGTCAATGGCGATGTCCCTTGTGGAGCAGATAACCCAGATTATGGGAAACGAGGGAGCGTCCAAACTCCATTCAATCACGCTTGCAGTCGGGAAATATTCCGGTGTAGAGAAGGAGGCGTTTGAGTTCGCATTCTCCATAGCCGCCGAAGGGAGTCCTGCGGAAAACGCTAAGCTGATAATCGTCCAGACTGAAATGAAGGTCAAGTGCAAGGATTGCGGGGTTGAGACGGAAAACAAGATGCCCCTTGCGAAATGCGCAAAATGCTCCTCAATGAATGTCGATGTGATTTCAGGCAGGGAATTCAACATCAAGTCAATGGAAGTGGAGTAGGACGGGCTTTCCAGCCCGTTTCTAGATTTGGAATAACAGGCTGGCCCAGTCATCCGACGGGGTAAAAAAAAGCCTGTCTTACTCAAGAAATTCAATACTAAGGAGGAAATCATGTGCAAGGATTGCGGATGCTCAAATGTGAAAATCGAATTGAATAATAAGAATAAGTCGAAGGTGCCTGCGGGTTACCATGTCCATGATGACGGTTCCATGCACGGTGACCATGATGAACACAAGGCGGAACATCATCATCATGGCGATGAACATCACACCCACGAAAACGCCGACAAGCATCATCATCACGGCGCAGGACATGCCAACGGACCAGTGGAAATAGGTGAGCGTAGAGTTATTGAGGTTCAAAGGAAAGTGCTTGAGAAAAACGACAGGCTTGCCGACGAAAACCGCAAATACTTCTCCGAGCGGGGCATTGTCGTTGTCAACATAATCTCCTCGCCGGGTTCCGGGAAGACAATGCTTCTTGAGAAAACCCTTGACAGACTCAACGGGAAAATCCCCTGCGCCGTGATTGTCGGAGACATTCAGAGCGACAACGACGCCAGGCGGCTTCAGGGCAAGGGTGCCAAGGTTTTCCAGATCGAGACGAAAAACTCCTGTCATTTGAACGCCGAGCAGATATCCAATCATCTGGATAAGGTGATCGACAAGAAGACCAAGCTTCTTTTCGTAGAGAATGTGGGAAATCTTGTATGCCCTGCGGCTTTTGACTTAGGTGAAAACTTCAAGATAGCACTGCTTTCAACTCCGGAAGGCGAAGACAAACCGGTCAAATATCCCGTTATTTTCTCGGATGCGAAACTTGTGATCATCACCAAGAACGATCTTCTTCCCTATGTAGACTGCGATGTAAAGAAGATGAGGAAATTCATCTGGCAGCTCAATCCCGGCGTGTTCATCTTCGAGCTGAGCGCCAAAACCGGCGAAGGCATGGATGCCTGGATAGACTATCTGGTGAAGCTGACCGAATAATTTTCTTTCAGGGCAAGACCCCTGAAAGAAAATTAATTAAGCGGTAGCATGTACATTCCTGTCTGTGCTACTTCGAGGCGATTACGGCCTGGCCTATTGAGATTCCGCAGTCGTTGGTGGGGGTTTTTTCGTGGGAGAAGACTCTCGTTTTTCCAAGCTTTGATCTCAGTATCTCCAAAAGAAGCCTGTTCATGAAAACCCCGCCGCTCAGGACGATGTTCCTTGTTGCGAACTTCGCAAATCCGAATTCCGTCATCCGGAGGGCGGCTTGGGCCAGGGAGTGGTGGAAGGATAGGGCTAATAAATTCTTCTGCGCCAATAATTTTTTCTTTGAAAAAATTATACTACGATTAAAAGATGGGGACCAATCAATAAAAAATAATCCATTCTTCTCGTATGTCTTGAAGGGCATCAGGGATGGATCGGGCTTGTCCTGGCATTCTTCTGCGGCTTTCTGGAGGTTTATTGCGGCTTCGGCTTCGCGTGCGATCTTCGGTGCGCATCCCAGCAGGACTGACACGGAATCGAATAGTCTGCCGACTGAATGGGAAGAAGGGCAGTTGATGTTTTTTTCAGCCTGTTCAATCCATATGCCGGCATGGTCAAAATCAATATCGTATTTACGGCAAATTGTTTTGAGATGCGCTTTGTCCGGACAGGCTGAAAAAAATATTCTCCCTATAAGTTGCCTGGAAGGTTCACGGACGGAAACGTCACCGCCGGGGAGGGGGGCGGGTGCGAAAGTCGCAAGCCGCTTGAAGCCCATGGAATTGACATGCAGTAGTTCTGCGCCCCAGAGACTCCCGTCTGTTCCATAGCCGGTGCCGTCGAAAACAAGGGCGAGTGATTCATCAAGTCCGTGCTCTGCCATGCAGGAAACCGCATGGGCGTGATGGTGTTGTACCTGTAAGACGGGAAGTCCCAGTTTTTCCGCAATCTTCTCGCCGTGAACCGTGGAATAATAATCCGGATGCAGATCAACCGCGACAATTTCAGGTTTTGCCGTCTTTAGGAATTCTGTGACAGCGCTTTCGAATTTTACGGAAGACTCGGGTTCTGAAAGGGGGCCGTTGTTGTCAGAGAAAGTGACCAGTTTTTTCTTCTTATCAAGAATCGAGACGGTGTTTTTCGAGTCGGCACCGAATGCAATGGCATTCCGGAGTGGATGGAATGAAGATAACTTTAATTCTGTTAAGATTGATTTCATGTTAAAAAAATACATCCGCGAGGGGGGGAAATCCAATGTGACTAAGGAGAAAATTTTTCCCTACGTGAAAAATTTAATAATGATGAGGAGCATGGGCAAGATGCCTGTGCTATACTGAAAAATATGGAAATAACTTTTTCACGCAGGGAAAAAGTTTTCTTTGAGGTGCGGGGTCAGGCAGAAGTAGTCTTCTCCGGGCAGCTTTCGGCTTTCTTTGGGGCTGGCGGTTCAATATTGAAGACTTCTTCGGTTTTCGTGCATACCGGCGGGGAATACTGGTTTTCAGTGTGCAGGCATTTTACCGGGCATGAAGTTACGCAGGCAAGACACATAATGCATTTTGACCGTTCTATAGTCCAGGTTTTGCCCGGCTTGTCGACCTTGAGCGCAACAGTCGGACATTTCTTTGCACAGAGCGTGCAGAGAATGCATTTATTTGTATCAATGCTGATATGGCCGCGGGTTCTTGTGTAAAATACGGGTTTCGTATACGGATACATCTTGCATGCCGATGTGCCAAGAAGGCTTTTTATTACGGTAGCAGTCATTTTGACGAATGGATTAAGTGGCATTGTTTTACCTCTCCGCGCAGCTGATGCATGGGTCAATACAAAGAATTATAATCGGAACGTCCGCAAAATCGCAGCCTTCAAGCATTTTCACAAGAGGGGCTACGTTTGAGAAAGTCGGTGTGCGGACACGATATCTGTCAAGGTTTTTCGTCCCATTTCCTTTGATATAGTAAATTACTTCGCCTCTGGGCTGTTCAAGTCTGGAGAAAAATTCGCCTTTCGGGAAACCCGTCACTTTAACATCAACAGGACCTTCAGGTATTTTGGATACAGCCTGCGTTATGAGGTCAATTGACTGATTGACTTCACGGGCGCGCACCATTGCCCTGGCATAACAGTCGCAGCTGTTTTCAACAACCGGCTCGAAATTGAGATCACCATAGGCGGCGTATCCGAGTTTTCTCATGTCCTGTGCGATTCCGCTCGCCCTGAGTACAGGTCCGACGGCGCCGAGTTTATAGGCCTCGTCTTTTGAAAGCATCCCGACATCTGAAAACCTGTGTTTCACTGAATAATCTTCGGCGAAGACCTTTGAGATTTCCCTGTAGTCGGATTCGACGGTCTTCAATACCTGGACTATTCTTTTCAGGGTATCGTTGTCAACATCTTTCCTTGTGCCTCCGACTTTGCATACGCCGAAGATGACTCTTCCGCCTGTTGTCTCCTCAAAAATGTCGAGGATTTTTTCGCGTATCTTCCAGCAGTGCATGAAAAGACTTTCGAAACCGGCGGCATCGGCGGCGAGTCCGAGCCAGAGCAGATGACTGTGCACCCTGGAAAGCTCCGCCCATATGACACGGAGGTATTTTGCCCTGGGGGGAATCTGGACGTTCATGATTTCCTCTATTCCCTGAACATAACCCTGTCCATGGATAAAACTGCATATTCCGCAGATGCGTTCGGCGATGAACGCCATGTCGTTGAAATCTTTTTTGTCCACAAGCAGCTCGAGTCCGCGATGAACAAAGCCGAATGAGGGGATCGCCTCGACAACCTTTTCATCTCGTATGGCAATATCGAGATGGATGGGTTCCGGAAGAACCGGATGCTGGGGGCCAAATGGTATTATAGTGCGTTTAGGCATTTTTAGTCTTTCCTTCTTCTGTGACTGCAACGACAGCTTTCTTCAGGGTGCTGAATGGCGCTTTGACATTTATCCTGTAGAATTTTCCGCCGTAGTTGATGTTGAGATTGTGAACGACGATACCGAAGAGGTCGTGGATTTCATTTTCATAGGTGAATGCGTTAGTGTAAATACCGCTTATGCTCTGCATCTCCGGTTTGTCGAGTGGAATGCTGAACCTGAAATTCTTGAATTCATAGTTCTTGTCGAACGTGTAGTCGATCTGGAACTGGTCCAGTTTCGTGCAGCTGATGACCGCGAGCCTGTAGCCTTCAGTCATCATGGCTGAGACGTTTTTCATGAGCTCGTCATTGCTGCTTATATTTATTGTTTCCTGTTTTTCAATCATTTGAATTATCCTATGGTGTTTGCAACGGCATTGGCCGCCTTAAGGTTATTCTTCTTTTTCGCCTCAAGAATGCTGAGGGCCTGGACGACACCGTCGATTATAGCCTCCGGCCTTGCGGCGCAGCCAGACACATAGACATCAACCGGAATGACGGTGTCAACTCCGCCCATGACGTTGTAGCATTCCTTGAAAATACAGCCTGACAAGGCGCATATTCCGATTGCGACAACAACTTTGGGATCCGGCATTTTCGCATATATGTTCTTAATCACATCGACATTTTGGGAATTCACGGAGCCTGTAATGAGAAGGATATCGGAATGTTTGGGGTTTCCCGTATTTACTATACCGAATCTTTCAACATCATACATTGGGGTAAGGCACGCCAGGACTTCGATGTCGCAACCGTTGCAACTCGAACCGTCATAATGCATTATCCAAGGTGATTTAGTGAGAAATGACATGTTATTTGACCTTATCAATTATAAATAGGACTACAAGATTTATTCCGCCGAAGAGAATGGTTACCAGCCATGAAGATTTCAGGGTCAGCTCCCATTTGAACCTAGCGAAGGTGTTGTCTATGAGAACTTCAATGAAATATGCGGCGAGGACTACGCCAATTGCGAGAACCGGGGATGCCGCAAAGAAAAG
>JBAZRS010000088.1:0-12606 GCA_041662825.1 Victivallales bacterium
GTTTTCTTCAACCACCTGATTATGTCACGGGTCGCTGAAATAAGTTTCCTGTCAATAATTTTCACAATGGCGCCGAACAGTCCTTCCTTTCCCGATTTCCTGATCTGCCTGTCGCTGAATCCGTGTTTAAGGAGACCGAAAACCATCCCATATCTGGGTGGTTTGAGATTTGTCACCGAACCGCTGAGTTCGATCGGATATCCGATTCTGACAGGAGACTCAAAAACGGAAGCCGCGATTTCCCGCACCTGCGGAATAAGGGAGCCCCCACCCGTAAGAACTATGCCCCTGTCGATGTATGAAAGCATTCTGGTGGACTGAAGTTGTGAAAGGATAAGCCCAAAAATCTCCCTAATTCTGATATCCACGATTTTTTCAGACGACACTACCGGTATTTTTCGCAATCCTATGTTCCCCTCGAACTCGATGAAGGCCTGTCCGTGTTCTTTTTTTGAGTGGAATGTGTTGTCTACGACCATTTTCCTGCAGATGGAAATATTGAGGTCAAGGCCCACTGAAAGATCATTGGCGATGTGGTCGCAACCGACGGCCAGAATTCCGCTGGCCTGCGCTCCGGAATCGTGAAAGAGCATGTATTCGGTTGTGCCTGCGCCCATGTCGATCATGAGGACTCCGTTTTTGAGTTCATCATCGGTTAGCACTCCTGACGCTGCCGCTATAGCGCTAAATACCGGAATAGACCCGTCATAGCCCAGTTCACGCAACGGGGCCTGAAAGTTCTCAATGCAGTTGCGGTTGCCGTAGATGATATGGGCGGAAGCCTCGAGCTTGTCAGCTATCTGCCCTTCTGGGTCGGCTATTCTCCTCAGCCCGTCAATCAGGAAATTCCCGTACACCGAATTCAGAATCACGCATTCGGCCGGGACGGGAACTATGGTGGCGTTGCGCAACGCTTCAAGCATGTGTTCCTGGGATATCCTCCGGCCTTCATTTAAAACAATCACATGGCCGGTGCCTCTCAGCGAACGGATATGGTTGCCTCCCGTCACGGCTATGTAAAGATTATTGGTGTCTATATCGACATCCGCCGCATGTTCCGCCTTTTCAATGGCTTCGTCAAGACATCTGGTCACCCTGTCCATGTCGATGATTTCGCCTTTACACACGGCTCCGGATTCAACTGGCGCTTCGCCGTGTGCCAGGACAGATATACGCCCCTGTTGGTTCGCCTCGCCGATAAGCACGCAGATTTTGGACGTGCCTATTTCAACAGCTGTGATTATGTGCCGATTTCTGAACATGGGTGTATATGCCTATTTTTTCATTCGGTGCTTAGAAGTCAAGTCTTCACTGATTGATCGGGTCAACCGTTTCAAAGCCTCTATATATCCGGACAGTGAAGCGCCTTTAATGGCTACTCCGCTGTCATCATGCATATCTTCTCCCAAGAGACGGCAAGGAAGGCAAAGAGAGAAGCAGTTCAGATCATATTCGCGATAAAGCCAAGATTCATCTGGATCTGCATTCTTTACAAACACCGGCGAATCAATCATTGAGGACAGATAATCCACCATGTCCCGTTTCTTGCAAAACTTCAGCAAGGATTCCCGATTCCTTTTCTCCACAGAATGGTTCTCGATTGTAAAATGGCAGGAATCAAAGTATTCCTCGGTAAGGTCAAGACTGATGACCATTTCAAGGTTTTGAAAGACATCTATCTTTTGGAGATATTCAATTGTCCGGTCAGCTCCTCTGCTTTTCTTTTCCTCATCCCCTGTAAAGCTAATCAATGCCTGCGCCGGAAGAAGGGTTTTGATCATCGCTTCGACAATTAGGGCATTACATGCGGAATTGTCAAAAGTACCTTGCAGTTCTCCATCTTCTAGTCGGGCAAAATATTCTTCATATACGGAATCTATGTGGCATGACACAAGAATGGCCGGCTTGTCAGTCCTGAAATCCCGATGATTGTAGACCTTTGCAAGGGGCAGATCGGCCAAGCACTCATAATCCGAATTTCCCAACGCTTGTCCAATAAGGTCAATCCGGTCGGTTTGAATAAATTTCTTGCCGTCATCAGAACATGGCACTGTGAATTGAATTATCCTGTCGTGAATCATTGTCATGGTTATCCTCTTTTCCCACAAGGCGATTGTCAGCTTTTCCTTTATTCAATTAAAACGGAATCTCCCCACTGTAGTCGGTGGTGTCCTCGACATCATCCTGAATCGGCGGACGCTCATCTGCGACAGCGGGCTTGTCTCCATCTTCAGTCTCGGACTTGATACGCCAAGCCTGAAGGTTGTTGAAATAACGACCATTATATTCGCGCCCGCGAATATCAAACGTCACCGTCACACCCTGCCCCTCTTTCAACCCGTCGAGAAGATTGACCTTGTCCTGCACGCATTCCAGAACTATGTCCTGCGGATACTTGCCTTCCTTGACTGTAACCACAAACTCTCTCTTCGTAAAGCTTTTGGCGCCTAAAGTCTGGACCGCCTGAATCATCTTAATTTTACCAGTCAAATCATATGCCATTTCCATTTTTCCTTTTTCCAACCCGTACATTTGTCTTCTTTTTCGTCATTCTTATAAATTGTTGATTAAATTAGAGTACTTTGGAATGATTTTTCAATACGGTAAATTGTCATAGTCTACCGTTACGGGCATACTAAAACCTAGTCCCCTTGATCAAAATTTAAGGCTCTATTCTGTTCAGCCTTACATTCACTCGTTGTAAATTTCTATTCCGCAGTCTGTACAGCCCCACTCCGGGTCATCACCGCTTACGCAACATCCTCCGGACAGGAGCTTCCCCTGTCTAATTTTATGGAAGGTCTCTTGGGTGGGATATCCGTATGCGATGGGCACCACCGTCTTCTTTCCGCAATTCGGGCACGCAGAAGGCTTCTTACTCGCTGTGTATCGCCTGTTTTTGTTTTCATCATCCATATTTCATCCCCCTCTTTATATTTGTCTGCCAGTCAGAATATCTCAGGACGAAGGACATTTTACGTCCATATGATAATCGCTACAGGAAAATTTGAACTATTTCCCTCTCATTATTCCAGCAGGACGCAAAATGTCCATGAGCCCAATATAAAGTCTATGCTCAAGGAAGCATTCAGAGGGATTTTTCAAAACTGTCAAAGTCAGGAGGTGCAGTATGCCGGAGCTCAAATTTGACAAGAAAGAATGGTCGGTTAAATACTGCAGGGCCATAGACTTGGACGAACTGGAAAAATATCTGGCCGATGTTGATTACTATAATTCTTTAGTTTGCAATAATCCCAAATGCAAACAAACTGGCGACTGGTTCTCTTTTTTCTTATACTTTATTATGGGTTACTTCTTTACGTTTATCCTGCTTGCACTGACGTTCTCATTCTGGATGATTCCCATACTTCTAATAAAGGGGTGCATGAAATGAAAAAAACGGCATTAAAAAAAAGAGATTATTCAAAAAACTACTTCAGACATCGTGATCTGAAAAGTGTGAATTTAACACTCCCGGCGCCTGAATACTGGGGAATAATCCCAGGGATTTGCGGATTGATATTGGGAGTGATACTGGGTGCTGTGAGCTACTTTCATTGGGCGTACGATCTTATCATGAAATGAAGTAAAGGGAGGGAAGTGACAATGCCAGGACCGACAATTAAGGAAGAGGGAAGAGTGTTTTACTACCATATAACCTTTCTGCATTCCATACTGGCACAACCCTATTTGAAGATATTCAGGGAAAAAGGCGAAAGGGCATGTTTTAAGGAACTATGCGAGGAATACGAGGATCGCGTGCATCTGGATGGCGGAAGGTCCACCGAGTATTTCGCAGAAAGTAGCGCCGGCACGGAAGACAAGATCATTCAAAACGATGAATTCGCCATGGTCTACAATATATACATGGGGTATTTTCACCTCCTGGGCCGTAATCGCGGTAACAGTTACAGGTGTCACTACTGCAGGAGGCTGATAGACATAAGCGATTTGAAGCTTGACTGGTCGGTGAACGATTGCGTTTGCCGGATATGCATGGGGCCTGAAGCTTTTGCAAAACTGTAGGTTTGTCAGATAATCCCTTAATTGTCTTTTGTCATCCCCTCGTAACCCCGGCCTTTGCACTTTGGGCAGGCCAGCATTATTTTCACAACGCTGTTCTTCTTATTATCATAAATAGCCGTAGGAACGGAGCCAGTACCATTACACCTGTCGCATTTGCGCTCAGTCCAGACAGAAGAAGAATTGTATTTCTTCATCTTTGATTCCTGGGCTATGCTGCTACCCTTGGACTGCTCTTTGATTTTAACGTTCTTCTTTGGGGTTTGCCCGGAATCACTCTCGCTGTGGGATGATCTGAGTTCTTCATAATCCCCCTCGTCATCGCTCTCAGCCTTGGAATACGGGGCGCCGGCAACAAACAGCAGCGCGACAAACATTAGAAACAGTTTTAATATTTTCATAAAAGCCTCCTTTGTTTAATAGCAACTTTACATCGTGACAGGGACATTTTACGTCCATACGGTAATCCCTAGTCAGATAAAATGAACAAATGTTTACTTTAATTACAGAAGGACGCATAATGTCCTATCATCTGGCGTACACTATCGGCAAAAGAGGGAGGATTATGCTTTATGGAAAGAGTAAACGGCATTGAAGTGTCCATGGTGTCCGAAGTCAGGCCTTTCAAGAATAATGCCAGCACCACAATGTTGAACACCCTGATTTCCATAGACGGGATAAGATTCTGTCCCTGTACCGACAATATATGGCTCCAGTAAGACATTTTAACTCCAGTCAAACCAAATTATAGTTATTTCCAGCTTTAGTGTTGCCTCATCAAAGTTACAATATTATTATGTTTTTATTATTAGTTCTCATTATGGAATCCATGGTCGTTATCTTGACACAATCTGACATGTTTTGATAATCTAGACAATCTATTTCATGTCCAATAACTCGAAAGAGCCAACAAATGAGACGCACAGGAAACCACGGCATCGTTGACGCAGACGGGAACCTTCGCAGTCTCGCCAGTGTAGAATTATCAGACAGTAGAATTCTCTACATAACTCCCCATGGATTCTTCCGGCAGAAGAACTGGATCCTGCATTTGCACCTATCGTATCTCTCTGCATGGAGATTGATCCAATTAGTGCAAAAACTGTCCCTGCCTCCAATGAATAACACGAGTAAAGAAAATGATTTATATGCAGGCGGCGAGGATGAGTGCAAATAGAAAAATAAACTTTAAGAAAGACTACTATGACATCCTGTGTGTTCCGCAGGACGCTTCCTTCGAGCAGATCAGGAAAAGTTACCGGAAAAAGATGCTGAAATTTCATCCCGATCGGCATGAGCAGAACGGCATCAACAGACAATCTGCCCATAAGATGGCAATTGAACTTAATGAAGCTTATCAAATCCTTGTCAATAAGGCCAGCAGAAGGGAATATGATGCCGGAAACAGTCACGCCCATGGTGAGCGCAGAAGCGCAGAAGAAGAAGAAAGATTAAGAGAGGAAGAGGAACGCCGCCGGAAAGCCCGGGCTGAAGAACAGCGTAAAAAAGAAGAGGAAGAGCAAAAACGGACTGCGGAACAGCGCAGGCGGGATGAGGAGGCCGCAAGGGAAAGAATCCGACTTGAGCGAGAAAAGCGAATAGCTGAAGAACAACGGAAAAGGGCCGAACAGTTAAGGAAGCGGATGGAAGAATATGAAATTGGCATGGAAGTATCTGTCATTTGTTCAATTATATCAGGAATATATATATTGACAATGATATATTTTGTATTCGAAATGACATTTATAAAATCTGGCCTTTGTTCGATAGGCATATCCGCTGTTCTAATGTTATCGGATTTCCTTCTGTATTCCAAAATGAGAAACTCCGAAGAGAACGTCCCGTTCTCATTGTGGATATGGGGATTGAATGACGATTCCCAAAACAATATTTTCATTCCATCAACGTTTGCCACATATTTTGCAGCCTTTTTCCTGTATTATCCTATTGTCTCCTTGTTGACACAAGACCTGACTTATTATTCGTCCGCCATGAAAAATGGTGCAAGATAGAACATCTTGGTCTGAAAAGTCAAGACTCCAACTGCTCTGTACAACTGTATTTGCAGCCTATATGAAAAAGGCACGAAAACCCCTTCCATGCTTCGCTGATTCGACAAGGACATTTTGAAGCATTTCCGGCTCTAGAGGTAAATGACCGGAAAGGACAAAAAGCTGGCTCAACAGGAGTTATCAGGAGTTTGATTTTAAGGCTGATTCAAGTGGTAGCGGGGGTTGGAATCGAACCAACTGCCTCCAGGTTATGAGCCTGACGAGCTACCAATGCTCTACCCCGCAATATTTTGGTAAGCGGAATAACAATATAACCGAATTATTTTTTTTCAAGTTTGAAAAAAATAATATGGAATAAAAAGACAAAGGGGCATGAAAGCGCGTACTTTCATGCCCCATCAAAATTAAGGTGTCCTCAATCCATGTCAATGCTCACAGCTTCGGAAAAGCGACCCACTTATCTGTGCTCTTCGAGCTTTTCACCACCGTTTCGATGAACGCCATTCCCCTGACTCCGTCGGATACTTTCGGGAAGTCATTTTCGATGTCCGAGGGTTTTTCCTTTTTCATGGTTTTCAAAATGGTGTCCGCAAAGTTCACATAGTTGTTTGCGAAGGCCTCCAGGAAGGCTTCTGGATGGCCGGAAGGTATCCTTGTGCCACGGGCGGCTGCGGGACTCTTCTCGGCGACATACGGATTGCCGCGTTTCCAAACCTGGGTCGGGCCGCTGATCGGCTTCACATAGAGATAGTTCGGGTTCTCCTGATGCCATTCAAGGCTCATCTTGCTCCCGTAAACCCAGATGGCGAGATTGTTTTCCTCACCGATTGATATCTGGCTGCAATGCAGGAGCCCCCTCGCCCCATTATTGAACCTGAGAAGGCAGTTGCCGTCGTCGTCGAGAAGCCTTCCCTTGACAAACGTGGTGAGGTCGGCGCAGATCTCGCTTATCTTGAGTCCGGAAATGTATTCCGCAAGATTTTCGCAGTGTGTTCCGATATCGCCTATGCAGCCCGCCGCCCCGCTCTGTTTCGGGTCGGTACGCCATGCAGCCTGCTGCTGCCCTTCGCGTTCTATGGGCTTGATAAGCCATCCCTGGGGATACTGGACGACTATCTTGTAGATTTCACCCAGGTCGCCCTGTTTTACCATGTCTTTCGCGAGCTTGACCATCGGATAGCCGGTATAATTGTGCATGAGCCCGAAAACTTTTCCGGACTTCTCGACTATTTTCTGGAGTTCCTTCGCCTCGTCGAGGGTCATCGTCATAGGTTTTTCACACATTACGTTGAAACCCGCCTCAAGGAAGTCTTTTGCGATGGGGAAATGGAAATTGTTAGGGGTAGTGATGGCGACAAAGTCTATTTTCTTATCACCCAGTGCAAGCTCCTTTTCTATCATCTCCTTATAGGTGTCGCATGTCCTTGAGGGATCTACGCAGAGCTCTTCGCCCATCTGCCTGCTTTTCTTCGGATCAATGTCAAAGGCGCCTGCCACAAGTTCAATCTTACCGTCCATCCTGGCAGCCTTGCGGTGAACCTCGCCGATGAAAGCGCCCGGGCCGCCTCCGACCATCCCCATCCTCAACTTCCTAGCCATAAATCCTCCGTTTTGAATATTTACGATTGGCAATTGCCGATTTCCGATTTGAATAAGCACGGAAAATTTAATACTAACTGACAAAGACGCAAAGGGAAAAGGCAATTCTTGTTGAAAAACAAGACACTGTTCAACAGAAGTTCATGAATTAAGAATCTCTGTCTAAGGCAATCGGCAATCGCCAATCGCCAATCGAAAATGTCTTCACGCCCTCATTGCGGTCGGAGAAAACTGGAACATAAGCTGTCCGCTCAGCCTGCCATTGACATTCTGGACTATTATTCCGAAGATGGATCCGGAATCGACAGGGAGCATGTACTGGCCTGCAGGTTCAAGAAGTTCGCTTAATGTCATCCCGATGTCCGGCTGATGCCCCACTGCAAGAACCCATTCATCGCTTGAAGTGTCTGAATTTGATATGACTGCCCGCATTAGCTCCTCCACACCTGAACCCGGCATTATCGAAGGGGCTATCACAACCTGTGCATGGTTCGACAGATGCTCGGAAAGAATATCGGCTGTCTGCTTTGTGCGTTTGAACGGGCTGCAGAGCACTATTTTGGGATCAAGTCCGAGAGAATTGATGAAAATAGCCGATGAAATCACATCTCCGCAGCCGGAGTCTGTGAGTACCCTTTCAGAATCACGCTGACCCGGTTCAAGCGGAACACTTTCAGCCGATCTCATAAGTATTAACAGCATGAAAAATCACTCCAGTCTTACTTTTTATCGAGAAACTTTTTAGCATTTGGAACAGTGTCGCCCGGACTTACCTTATACCATGTCTGCAGAATTTTCCCGTCTTCATCAATTAAAAACGAGGAACGGATTATTCCCGGGAACTTTTTACCCATGAAGGATTTTTCACCCCATACGCCGTATGCCTCGGCGACATTGTGACCGGTGTCGCAGAGAAGAGGGAACCCCAGACTGAAAAGGCTGTCGAATCTTTTCTGGCTTGCCGGCCTGTCGGGACTGATGCCCAGGACAGCTGCGCCAAGCGATGAAAACTCTTCGCGTGCCCTGCTGACGGCGCAGGACTGGAGGGTGCATCCTGGCGTATTGGCCTTTGGATAGAAGTAGAGCAGGAGTTTTTTTCCCCTGAAATCTGAAAGTCTTACGGTTTCCCCGTCCTGGTCCGGAAGTTCAAAATAGGGCGCATTGTCGCCTGGTTTCAGATTTTCCATCATTTCCCCCTTTTGCCACAATATATATCATAATATGCGGAGGTAAAATGAAATTCAGCGCTTCCGTGGGTTTTAAAATTGAATTCCATTCATAATGTTATAATATTATCGAAACATTCATAATTACGGAACCATCCCATGCCATTCAAATACATCACAAATGCCCTCCGGGAAAAAAACATACTGGTCTTTGCGGTATCTGCAATCCTGGTGATAAACCTGGTAGTCGGCTATTCTGTTTATTCGTCCGGTAATTCCGAAGCTCCGGATGAAGGTTATGCCTCCATCTACAAGTTCATGTTTGTGCTGCAGAAAGTCAGAAATGACTATGTTGACGCAAACAAGGCGAACTATCAGGCATTGATCAAGGGCGCGATGAAGGGGATGCTCAGGGAGCTCGACCCCTTCTGCTCCTACATGGAACCTGAAGGCTACAAGGAACTCGTCGAAGACACCGAAGGGCGGGAATTCGGGGGAATCGGAATAGTTGTGAACTCGAGGAATCACATGCTTGAAGTTATCGCCCCGATGGAAGACACGCCCGCGTTCAAGGCCGGAATAAAAGCCGGCGACATGATCATGTCCATAGATAACCGTCCAACAAGCTCCATGACACTTGACGACTGCATAAAGCTCCTGAAAGGCCCTCCGGGCACTTCCGTGACCATCACGATCTACAGGGAATCCGAGGATACGAAAAAAGACCTGACTATTAAACGCGCCAACATTGAAGTGTCTTCAATCAAAGGCGCAAAAGTGATAGAGGATGGAATCGGCTTCCTCAGAGTCACCCAGTTCAACGTACCAACCGCCGCTCAACTGGATGAAAGCCTCAAAAAACTGAAGGAACAGAATATAAAGGCGCTCATAATTGATCTGCGGGGCAACCCCGGAGGACTTCTCACATCGGCCATTGAATTGTGCAGCCGCTTCCTCGAAACAGGGGAACTTGTTGTTTCCACTGAAGGACGCCTCCCGTCACAGAAACAGGAATACCGCTCATTAAGATGCGACAAATACATGAACCTCAAGATCGGAATCCTTGTCGACGGCAACAGCGCAAGCGCATCGGAGATTTTCGCAGCCTGCCTCCAGGATCACAAGCGGGCAATAGTGGTCGGCGACAAGACGTTCGGCAAGGGATCCGTCCAGACCATATTCTCGCTTCCGGAAAACGGCGGCGCCATTCGCCTCACAACCGCAAAGTATTACGCTCCCAGCAGGCGGGTCATCCATGAAAACGGCGTCGAACCCGACATAAAAGTCCCGGTCAGCCCCAAAACGATGGATAAAATATATACCCAGCGCCTCTCCTATTCCGGGGTGATCAAACCTGAAGGACCGAACAGCGTCCGGGACGTGCAGCTCGAACGGGCAGTTGAAGTGATGAAGGGGATATGCCTCTTCAGCAAGGTCAACGGGGGCTGAGCGTTTCCAGGTTCCCCATTGCGTCCTTTGTCTCAAAAGCCGCGCTCCGAAAGCACCCGTCGCAGGTCTCCCCCCGCAATATTGAATTTCACTGCAACACCTATATATTTTACGCTTTCGTCATTAAACCCAACATAGGAGTTTCACATGGCTCGAGTGGCTTTTATAGGCGCCGGAAGTTTCGGATTCACCAGGACTCTCGTCAAAGACATCCTCACGTTCCCGTTACTCAAGGACTCCACGATCGTCCTCATGGACATCAACACCGAAAGACTGGACTACGTGACCAGGGCCGTCAATAAAATCATATCCGCAGGAAACTATCCCGCCAAAGTCGTTTCCACGACAAACAGGGCAGAAGCGCTGAAGGGCGCCGACGCGGTAATATGCACAATCCTAAGCGGCGATGTCGAAATCTGGAAATATGACATTGAAATCCCGAAAAAATACGGTGTGGACACAAACGTCGGAGATACGCGCGGCCCGTCCGGAATTTTCAGGGCGCTCAGGACTATTCCCGTGATGCTGGGCATCTGCAAGGACATCGAGAGATATTGCCCGAATGCAATATTCCTGAACTACACGAATCCTATGGCGATGCTCTGCCACGCGATGCAGAAAACCTCCAAAGTCACAGTCTCAGGACTCTGCCACAGTGTGCAGGGGACGGCGGAAATGCTCGCAAAATGGGCGGGTGTACCCTATGATGAAGTCGACTACGTATGCGCCGGCATAAACCACCAGGCATGGTATCTCGACTTCAAACACAAGAACAAGGATCTCTATCCCAAGCTGAACAAGGCGGTACGCGAAAACAGGAAGATATACAACGAGGAGCAGGTCAGGAACGAGATGTTCATCCATCTCGGATATTATGTCACCGAGTCCAGCGGACACAACTCCGAGTACAATGCCTGGTTCCGCAAACGCCCCGACCTCATAAAGAAATACTGCACAACCGGCACAGGCTGGAACCCCGGGCACTACGCCTACATACTGAATGAATACACGAAACGCGGCAAGAACAAGAAGTGGCAGAAGGACATCGAGGAATGGCTCGCCAAACCCGAGATCGACATCAAGCGCGGCCATGAATATGCGGCCTTCATCATCAACGCGTGGATGGGCGGCGACCTTTTCAAATTCAACGGCAATGTCCCTAACAAGGGGCTCATAACAAATCTGCCATATGACGCATGCGTCGAAGTTCCTGTTGTCGCCGGCAGAAACAAACTTGATTCAGTGCATGTCGGAGCACTTCCCCCGCAGCTGGCGGCCCTCAACAACATAAGCGTGGCAATAGAGAACATGGCTGTTGACGCCTCGCTTACCGGTGATGCGGAAATGGTTTTCCACTCAATCGCATATGATCCGTTGACCTCCGCCGTGCTCTCTCTCGCGGAAATAAGAAAGATGGTACAGGAGATGCTCAACAGGAACAAGGCGTACCTGCCCCAGTTCAAGAACTTGAAGATCACTTGACCGCATACTATCTTTGCTAATTGATTACGTGTTACAGCATGAGATTAAGCGGTGAGGATGAGTTATGTCGGCAAACAGGGGGCTGGCGAAATATCTCCAGAGGCAACCCATAAACAGGCGGGTGATTCTTGCGTTGCTGCCCTGTGTCATGGCCGCCATCTACTATTTCGGCTGGAGAAGCCTGGCAATGGTGCTCTGGGCTGCCGTTGCGGGATTCATAACCGAATACGCCTTCACCCGCAAACACAAAGAACCGGTCAGTGAAGCTGTTTTCGTGACCAGCACCATATTCGCGCTCATAATGCCCCCCACCGTCGGATGGCACATAATGGCCATCGGCATGGTCTTCGCCATCGCCTTCTCCAAGGAGGTCTTCGGAGGTTTCGGAAAAAACTTCTTCAACCCTGCCATGGCCGGATTCTGCTTTGTCTACATATGCTTCCCTGTCGCCCTGACCTCCACTTGGACTTCACCGGCGACAGGCCCGTTCGGAGCGCTGAAGCAATGGAGCGCCGCCTCCGCCCCCGATGCGATAACCAGCGCCACCCCAATGTCGAACCTGAAGGCCGGAAGGCTGATCTTGGATGGCACGCAGAAACCCGCCTCCGCTATAATCCCCCTGAACATCCAGGAAGGGCAGAAGGTCCATGTCGAAAAAACCGTCTTTCTCCGCGGACTTGTTTTCGGCAATATAAGCGGGACCATGGGGGTTACCAGCGTCATTGCCGTATGCATGGGCGGCATTTACCTGTTCATGACAAAGACGGCAAACCGCAGCATCATCCTGTCGCTCATCATAACATATGGCCTGCTCAGCCAGACACTCTTCTGGTTCGGAGTCAAACCAGTTCCCGAAGCGTTGACCGCCGTACTCG
>JBAZRS010000089.1:0-12555 GCA_041662825.1 Victivallales bacterium
CATGGGGTTTATCGTCGCCGAAGGCCCCGAAATAGAAACCGTTTATCACAACTTCGACGCGCTGAACACTCCGCCCGACCATCCGTCGCGTGATCCGCAGGACACTTTTTATTTCGGGGACGGACGCCTGCTCAGAACCCAGACCTCGACTGTCCAGATAAGATATATGGAGAAGAACGAGCCGCCGATCAGGATCGTTTCCCCCGGCAGGTGTTTCCGCCGCGACACCCCCGACGCCACCCACAGCATGAACTTCCATCAGATTGAAGGCCTCTACATCGACAAGAATGTTTCAATGGCGAACCTCAAGAGCACGCTGCTCTATTTCGGCAAGGAGCTTATGGGCTCCGATACAGAACTGAGGCTTCGCCCGCACTTCTTCCCGTTCACCGAACCGAGCGTAGAATGCGATTTCTCCTGCATCATGTGCGGTGGCAAAGGTTGTCGCGTCTGCAAGTTTTCCGGCTGGCTCGAAATCGCCGGCGCCGGGATGGTGAATCCCGCTGTCCTGAGCAATGTCGGATACGATCCCGAAAAATGGAACGGCTACGCGTTTGGCATGGGGATTGAGCGGATAGCGATGATACGCTACAGGATCGGCGACATCAGGCTCCTGTATGAAAACGACGTGAGATTCCTGGAGCAGTTCTGATTTGAGAAGTTGCAGAGGCACAAAGGCACAGAGTTAGGAATTGCTAAATTCGTACAATGCCGGAATTCATTCCTTCCCTTGTAAACGCCGCGAAATAAAATTCGCGAAACAAAGCGGCGATCATCCTACGCTAAGAAGCTATGCCCGACACAGCAAGTCACCGCAATCCTGGGAGCATTGCTACGCTCGTAAATCGTAATGCGTCAGTCTTACTTAAAAAGCGGGCGGGACGCCCGGGGATTAGGTTGCTCCGAGTTGGGTAACGCGGGGTATCATCCGTGCGATTAGTTAAGTTACCTCTTGAGGTAGCGCGGGTCTATCTGACCCGCGTCTCTTGGGTCAGATAGAGCCGAGTTACTCAAATTGAATTATCCTCTGTACGGCTACAGCCTGGATTTGTTGTAGCCACGTCACTCTGTTGACGTGCCCTTTGATTGCAACTTAGTATAAATCATAAGATACTGCATGTTTTCAATAAGAAATACCATGGAATCTGAAATAACCGCATGCTAATTTTGCCAAAGTTTAAATGTAGTGATTTACATATTATAGAAGATAGTGCAATTAACTGAGGAGTTTGAAATGCATAACGGACTTGGTCTGAATCTAGGAAGCCTTTCAAGGATCTCAAATGCTGAAACACGGTCAATCAGTCCGGAGAACATGGACGGGGCAAAAGGGAAGGGCGGCATGGCTGTTGAAGGCACAGGCTCGTCATGCGCACGCGAACTCGGCAGGGGATGGAAGATATCTCCGTCCATAAGGGTGAAAGCCGGGGAAACCGTTGAAATCGCAAACATAAATGGCCCCGGGGCAATCCAGCAGATGTGGTTCACCCCGACCGGGAACTGGCGCTTCACGATCATCAGGATATATTGGGACAAGCAGGAGAACCCGTCGGTCGAATGCCCCATAGGCGACTTCTTCTGCGCCGGCTGGGGAGGCAGGGAGAACAATACCGGCGCGAATTTCAGACAGCTTTCCTCGCTCCCTGTCTGCATAAATCCCGGTAGCGCATTCAACTGCTATTGGGAGATGCCGTTCAGGAAACACTGCAGGATCACCATAAGCAACATCGAAGAACCGGTCAAGGACAAGCCTGATGACAGGAATATGACCGTTTACTATCAGATCAACTACACCCTTACGGATGTTCCCGAGGATGCCGCATATTTCCACGCCCAGTTCAGACGCACAAACCCCCTTCCGTACAAGGAGGTCTACACGATTCTCGACGGAGTCAGGGGGCAGGGGCATTTCGTCGGCACATACATGGCATGGGGCGTTAACAACAGCGGCTGGTGGGGCGAAGGTGAAATAAAGTTCTTCATGGACGGCGACAAGGAGTTTCCTACAATCTGCGGAACCGGCACCGAAGACTATTTCTGCGGCTCATACAACTTTGATGTCGGCCAGCAGAACGGCGGATACAGGGAGTTCAGCACACCATACTCGGGACTTTATCATGTGTTGAAACCGGACGGCCTCTACAAATCGCAGCAGCGCTTCAGCCTTTACCGCTGGCACATCATGGATCCCGTGAGATTCAAGAAGGATCTGAAGGTGAACATCCAGGCCCTAGGGTGGAGGAGTAACGGCCGTTATCTGCCGATGCAGGACGACATCGCATCTGTAGCTTTCTGGTATCAGACGCTGCCTACGGCGCCGTTCCCGGAACTCCCGAACAGGGATTGCCTGGAAGTGATATAGGGAGAAGTGCGGGAGTTCTGGAGTGCGAAAGTGCGAAAGTTACTGGATTGGGAAACTATCAGTTAGCTGGAGAAAAACCACAGCTCCAGAATTTTAGAACTTTCGCATTTTCGAACTTTCGAACTTCTTATAAAGGTCTTCGTCCGTGGAGGGCGGCCGCTATGGTTGCGGAATCCGCATAGGAAATATCGGAACCGGCGGGCAGTCCGTGCGCAAGGCGGGTCACAGCGACATTTTTCAGTTTAAGCTCTTCGCCTATATATATTGAAGTGGCCTGCCCCTCAACATCGCTGCTGAAGGCGAGTATTACCTCCTTGACGGCATTGGCATCAATCCGTTTGACCAGGGACTGTATGTGAATATCCTTGATTCCTTTGCCCTCAAGCGGTGAAAGCTTTCCGCCGATGACATGGTATACGCCCTTGAAGAGGCCGCTGTTTTCAATATTGTAAATCTGGGATGCGTCCTCGACCACGCATATCAGCGTTTTGTCACGGGAATTGTTCATGCAGATCCCGCACGGGACTCCGTCAGAAGAGAGATTGCCGCATTCAGGACACAGGGTTACCCTTTCATGGAGCTCGGAAACGGCTGCGCCAAGAAGTGCAAGTTTTTCCGGAGGCCATTTCAACATCGAGAAAACCATTCTCTCCGCACTTCTCTTCCCAATTCCCGGAAGAGTTTTCAGGAGGTTCGCAAGTTCCTGGAATGCCAGTGGATAATCATGTTTCATAAATTCTGTCTATTTCCGGCATTCAACCGGTTCCTTTAATTTTTCCGTTCCGGAAAAATTTTCTAGATGTTAAGCCCCGGAATATTCAGTCCGCCGGTGATGGCGCCCATTTTGTCCTTCGACTGCAATTTGATTTCATTTAACGCGTTGTTTACTGCAGTGAGCACATGTTGCTGGATTATGTCGGCGTCGCCGGTTTTGGCGCATTCGCCCTTTATGGTGATTCTTTTGATTGTGAAGTCTCCGCATGCGACAGCTTCCACCAGGTTGCCGCTGCTGTATCCCTTTGCTTCTAGCTTTGAGATTTCCTCCTGGACTTCCGCCATTTTCTTATGCATTTCCTGTGCTTTCTGCATAAGATTCGCCATATCGCCAAGTTTGCCAAACATATACCACCCGATGTTTTCTTGTTTTTAAATCACATTCCCCTGTTTATTTTAAATTTTCCGTCACGGAAAATTTTCTTTCAACAGAACTCCCGAACTCCCGAACTTTAGAACTTCTTCTAACCTCTCACATCCACTATTTCCCCGTCGAAAAGCTCCATGACGGTTTTGACATATTGATTTGCCTTCACCTTGATTTTGACTTCGGCAATGTCCCTGATATTCTGGCGGGGTAGTTCGTGCGGGGACAATATCCCCGGCTTTTTCTCGATTTTCACTGTTGCGTGCTTCAGTCCGGTTACCTGGTGAAGGCAGTTTTCAATGGTATGGATATCCCTTTTCAGGTATTCAACATGTTCCGGATCGAATTCCTGGTCAAAAAGAATCGTGAGTGTCCCGTTCTCCCATTTGTCCGGAATCCCCTCCTGCATATAGCTTTTCAGGGTTGGCTTGTTTATTATATGCTCCACTTCCGTAATGACTTTATGCCATATGGTGTCAGCTCCCAGGGCAAGAACCGGCAGAGTTGTTTTTTTCACAGTCTCGTCATGCTGAACGGGCGGTTTTGCTGCAGTAGGCGGGATTGCCTGTTGTTTGATGACCTGAGGCGGCGGGGCAGGATTAATCTCAGGTGGTTCGGAATACATCGGTTCGGATTTAGGAACAGGAATCTGCGGCTGCGGAATTCGCGGAATTGACGGTGCAGCGGCTGGGGGCGGAACCGGACTCAGATTAGTTTTTTTTTCAGGGATCGTATATGTAGACTGAACTTCCCTTACGGATGCGGGATTCAGGGGAGGGGACTGTTCAGTCTGAAAAGGGCTTTTTTTTTCAGCTGCTTGCGCTAACGGCCTGGCCGACTGAAAAGCTTCCATTCCTCCCGGCGAATCGAGACTGCTGAGTTTTGCAATCAGTTCCTCGATCTGAACGGAATGCGAATAGCGCATGGCTTTCAGGATTATCGTTTCAATGAAGACCTGTTTGTTTATGGCATCATGGAGGATTCTGCCTGCGGGGGAAAGCATTTCCAGAAGCTTTTCGATTTTCTTGAGCTCGATGTCCTTTCCGAGTTTTCTGAAGCTCACAACGGATTCCTCCCCGGTTTCCAGTACCGCCGAGGGGTCGGGAAGGATCTTGCACAGTTCGACACCGCGGAGATAGGAAAGCAGATCCTCAAACAGTTTTTCAAGGTTTTTACCCTTACCTGACAGAACGTGGATCAGCATGACAAGAGTCGCCTTGTCATTTGTGAGGATCGCAGAGATGAGGCTCTCCATCTCGGATTCGCCTGTGAGCCCGAATACCGAGAGCACGTTTTCCTCGGATATTTCAGCGGAATCAGAGGAGAAGAATGAAATCATCTGGTCGAGGAGCGACTGCGCATCGCGCATTCCTCCGTCGGCGGCCCGGGCTATGGAGTCGATTGCCAGCTTGGATATTTTCACCTTTTCGGATTCTGCGATTTTCGCAAGATTGTCCGAAATGAGCTTGGTCGATATCCGCATCAGATCAAATCTCTGGCAGCGCGAAACAATTGTCGGAAGGACTTTGTGCGCCTCTGTCGTGGCGAAAAGGAATTTAACGTGCGCCGGAGGCTCTTCCACCGTCTTCAGAAGCGCGTTCCACGCCTGGGTTGAAAGCATATGGACTTCATCGATTATGTAAACCTTGTAACGGCTGTTTACCGGAGCGTAGAGGACTTCCTCACAGAGACTCCGGGCATTGTCGACGGAATTGTTGCTTGCCGCGTCTATTTCAATCACGTCCAGGCTGCTTCCGTCGCCGATTGAAACGCATGAGGAGCATTTGCAGCAGGGTTCGCCTGAAACCAGGCTCTTGCAGTTGAGGGCCTTTGCGAAGATCCTGGCTATGGTGGTCTTGCCTATTCCCCGGGGGCCGACAAAAAGATAGGCATGGGCGGTTCTTCCCTGGAGAAGTTCGTTCTGAAGCGTACGTATCACATGTTCCTGACCGATAACTTCAGAGAATTTCTGCGGCCGCCACTTCCTTGCTATTACCTGATATTCAGCCATTGGAGTTCGGGGTTTGCTTGTGGTTTGGAGCTTGGAATTTAAAAATTACGTCGCGGCCGATTCCGACAGGTTGCCTGCGGCGCCTGGCTTCATCGTACGTAGCTGCTTGGTTCCCCATCTGACTCATTAACGCGATTCCAGCGCACAGGGCCCGGCGAAACCGGCCACGACGGAATTAATTATAACTTCAGTTTCAAGAAATACATTAGCGGATAGCAAAAAAACGGGATGTTTTTTTGAGTCATCCCGGGGGGATGACGGATGAGTGGATTATTGGATGGATGGATGAGTGGGTTTGCACCCAAATAAAAAAAAGAACGACTGCTCGTATGCAAATATCGGAAAAGGCATTTCACATTTATTTTATAGGATTGTTTTATTCTTATGTCTTTGAAAAGCAACCATCCATCAATCCAGTCATCCAGTCATCCAGTGAGTTTTCAGCACGCCTTTGCAAAGTATTCCAGAAGGAGCCAGAGTTCCTGCCTGAGGTTTTTCCGTTCGACAATCCTGTCGATCATGCCTTTTTTCATCAGGAATTCTGACGACTGGAAGCCTTCGGGCAGTTTCGCCTGCGTAGTGTCTTTTATGACGCGCGGTCCGGCAAAGCCTATGAGCGCCTTTGGTTCCGCAATCGTGATGTCGCCGAGAGATGCGAAACTCGCAGTCACTCCGGCTGTAGTGGGATGGGTCATTATTACAATATAGGGAAGTCCTGTCTCTGCATGCCTGGCAAGCGCTCCGCTGGTCTTCGCCATCTGCATGAGGCTGAGCATGCCTTCATACATCCTTGCCCCGCCGCTTGCGGTGACAATCACCAGCGGGAGTCTTTTTGCGGTGGCGAGTTCAGTTATCCTTGTGATTTTCTCGCCGACTACAGAGCCCATGCTCGCCCCGAGAAAACGGAAATCCATGACGCCCAGTGCGTAATCCTTCCCGTTAAGCTTCGCCGTTCCGCATACGACGGCATCCTTCATGCCGGTCTTTTCCTGGTTCTGCTGGAGCTTGTCGCTGTAGAGGGCGACTCCTTCGAATTTCAAGATGTCTACGGACGCCATGTTCATGTCGACTTCGGAAAAGCTTCCCGGATCAGTTAGCAGCTCGATCCTGGCCTGGGCGGTCATGGAATGATGGAATTCGCAGGTCGGACATACGTTCAGATTGTCCTCAAGCTGTTTCTTGAAGACGAGTTCGTTGCAGTCCTTGCACTTGTCCCACACCCCGTGAGGTACGCCTTTTTTCGTCAATGTGCCGAGCCTGGCAGACTTTGTTTTTCCGAATAAACCCATAATTGTTAACCTCTTGCCAATATAAGAATGTTTATTTCTTTCGCTCCGTATTCGATAAGTGCCGAAGACGCGGCCGTCAAAGTAGACCCCGTTGTCAGCACATCATCGACCAACAATATAACGCTGTTTCTGCAAATCTCACCATCGGTTACTGAAAAAGCACCTTCAAGGTTCTTTCTGCGCTGAATTCCGCTCAGATTCGCCTGTTTAGGGGTGCGTTTCACCCTTTTGAGGACCGTTCTCGTCGGAATCCCGGTTTCAGCAGATAGAATCTGGCATAAAATCCGCGCCTGATTGTAGCCTCTGGTGAAACTCCTCGTCCAGTGCAGCGGCACAGGCACGATGAAATCAGGCTTCATGCCGGCTTTCTTCAGAAGCCCGGCCGCAATAGTCCCGAACGGCCTCGCGAGCGCCGTGTCGTTCTTGTATTTGTACCTGTGGATCAGTTCCCTGCCGTAATCTTCCATCCGCATAAGCGCCACAGCCTTTTTCCATTTCCGTTTCTCCTCTTTCAGGCATTTCCCGCAGACCCCGAATATTCCGTCGTTTTCAGCTCCGCAGCCGCGACATGCCGGACTTTTCACAAGGGGAAGCCTGTTCAGGCATTCTGAACAAAGACCGGACCGGTCATCAGGCATGTTTTTCAGACATGCGGGGCAGGGGAATGAAATGAATTCCGAAAGAACCCGTTTTGCGAAATCCGCAAATCTGTAATTTTGCAGGAATGGTTTGATAGTGTCCAAAATATCGAACATCCTATTATTTTTTCTTTAAAACAATTCTATTGTTTTAAAGAAAAAACTTCTATGACTCAAGCACGATTCTTCTGACGTTCTTCTTGCCGGCCTTGAGAAGCAGGGCGCCGTTCGAGAAATCCTCTTTTGCAACATTCGCCTTCTCGTCGCTTATCCGGGTGTCATTCACGTATGCGCCTCCGCCTTTTATGAGCCTTCTGGCGTCGCTGCTCGAATTGCAGAGGCCGGAGTCCGTCATGAGCTTCACAATCCATACGCCCCCGTTTGCGAAATTCGCAGCAGGAATCTTGTAAGTGGGAAGATCGGTGATTGAACCGCTTTCGGATACAACGCCTTTTATCGAGCTGGAAGTCTCGATTTTATTTCCGGCATCCGCGAAACCGAATTTTGCGCATGCCGCAAGATATGCGCGGGTTGCGGCTTCATGGCCGTGGGCAAGTTTTGTGGCCTCGAATGCGAGGATTTCCTTGGCCCTGTTTATTTCAGGCGCCTGAAGTCTGCCGAGACGTTTTATCTCATCTACCGGGAGAACTGTGAAATAATTGAGGAGTTTCTCCACTTCGCCGTCCTCGGTGTTTCTCCAGAACTGATAGTAGTCGAAAACGGAAGTTTTCTTTTCATCAAGCCAGACTGCACCGGCGACACTCTTGCCGAATTTTTCGCCGCGGGCGTTCAAGAGGAGCGGCATTGTGATGCCGTACGCCTCGTTTGACGACATGCGTCTGACAAGGTCTATTCCGGCGACTATGTTACCCCACTGATCCTGTCCGCCCAGTTGGAACGTGCAGTTGTGTTCCTTGTTCAATACATAGAAGTCATACGCCTGGAGAAGCATGTAGTTGAATTCAAGGAATGAAAGGCCTGTCTCAAGGCGGAGCTTTACGGATTCGGCGGTCAGCATCTTGTTTACGCTGAAACGGTGCCCGACTTCGCGCAGGAAATCAATGTAGAGCATTCCGCCGAACCAGTCGGCGTTGTTGACGAATATCGCCTTCCCTGCGGTGGTATCGATGAAATGCGCGAGCTGGCCCTTTATTGCGGCCGCATTCTCGGCGACTTTCTCCTTGGACATTATCGGACGCGCCTCCTGCTTGCCGGAAGGATCGCCCACCAGCGCGGTTGCGCCTCCCACCAGGACGATCGGAATGTTCCCGGCGGCCTGCACATGCCTTATCGCCATCACCGGCAGAAGGTGGCCGACGTGAAGGCTGTCGGCTGTCGGGTCGAATCCGACATAATAGACATTTCTGCCCCTGTTGAGTATTTCCGGTATGTGTTCATCATCAGTTGTCTGATAAATGAAATTTCTTGCCTTAAGTTCGTCGAAACAGTTCATGTTCATTGTTTTTCCCGATTCCGTTCTTGTTCATGATAAATAAATGTAGCACGGCCTGTGCTACATTTATATCCTGATAATCCAGTTATCCTGTCAAAATCGTTGCCCCCTTATTCCAGCCTTACGCGCGGGTCGGCCCAGGCGTAAGCGATGTCGGAGAGCAGATTCACGAATACGAAGATGAAAGCGGTCACTATCACCAGGGATTTTATCATCTGGAGATCCGAGTTCATCAGCGCGTTGATTCCGGCATAGCCGAGTCCGGGAATGCCGAAGAAGCTTTCGAGCAGCAGGCTTCCCGTGAAAAGGAAGGGCAGCAGGGTTGTCGCACGTGTGATTATGGGAATCATCGCGTTTCCGAGGAGATGCTTGCAGTAGACTGAATACGGGGTGCAGCCTTTCGCCAGGGCGGTCCTCAGGTATTCGCGGTTTAGCTCGTTGACGAAGACCGTCCTGTAAAATCTCACGCCTCCGCCAAGACCGCAGATGATACCTATGAGCACCGGAAGCAGCAGATATTTCACGGAACCGTAACCCCAGACGGGAAACCAGTTGAAATAGTAGCCGAGATACCACTGTCCGAATATGATGAAGACAAGATAGCTGACGCTCATTCCTGCGACAGATGTAATTACTATCGCCCTGTCAATCCATTTCCCCCTGAAGGCTGTTGATATGAGGGCTAGAGCTATTCCGAAAACAAGTTCGCCGAAGAAAATCGGGAGCATGAGGAAGAGCGACGGCCACATCCCGCGCCAGAGGATATGGCGGATGTCCTCTTTTGTCTGAAGGGTTTTTCCGAAATTCAGAAAACTCAGGAAGGGGAAAGTGTCGGTGAAAGTCATGATTTCCCGGAATGACGCCAGCAGCTGGCTGTCCCACGGGGTCTTGTATTCCCTGTAGAATTCAACGGATTTCAGTTCAAGTGTTTTATCGGTTGCCAGTGTCAGGTTTTCCCCTGAAGTCTGCAGTTCTATAAATTTATTTTCCCAGGTGCTGGAAAAATAGATTTTCCCTTGAAGTGAAAAGGTTCCGCGGAATGCGACATTCGCAGATAGCTTTGTGTCTGGAAGTTCGAAGTTGCGCGTGAAGGACAGTTTGCCGCCGCTGAGCTTGAGGAATCCCTTGCAGTATTCCAGGGCGCCCTCGGTTTTCACGCCGGAATATTCTTTTTTCTCGTTGAACCTGGCGGAGCGGAAGATTTCAGTTCTCTGCCAGTTCCCCCAGAAGAGCGGTTTGTCGGAGGATAAGTCTTTCCTGAGCTGTTCAACTTCAATCGGCGAGGGGTTTTTGCCGAGGAGGATTTCGGCCGGGTCTCCGGCGGCAAAACGGAAGAGGATGAACGTGAGCAGCATCACTCCGACTATCACCAGTATCGAATACGCGGTTCTTCTTAAAATGTAGCTCAGCATTGGAATTCCCGGGATTAGAACATTAACTTTCAAGGACAATGTCAAGAATTGAATACCATACTGTGATGAATGCCAAAGACAAGAGGGATTTCTTCGGCAGGGATGGAACAAAACAGCATGAAAGATAAGGAACTCCTACAATGAAGAAAATCGGACTGATGGGATGCGGAGTTGTTGCAGACTACGGGCATATACCGGCAATACTCAAGGTCAAAAACCTTAAACTGTCGTCGGTTTTTGATCCGAATGAGAAAAACCTGAGGAGGATTCAGGAGAAATACGGAATACCGAATGCGTTCAGTGATCCGGAGGGATTTTTCCGTTCCGGCATTGATGCGGTAAGCATAACATCGCCTGCACCATGCCACAGGCAGAATGTCATTGACGCCTCAAAGTTCAGGTTGCCTGTCATCTGCGAGAAGCCTCTCTCCATGAGCAGGGCTGAATCATTGCAGATGATCAAGGCCATGAAAAAGGCGGGATTGCCGCTTTACACCGCCTTTTGCTACCGCTTCAGCCCATGCGCGCTCAAGATCCGGGAACTGGTGAAAAAGAGGGCGGTAGGAGATGTTAAAGCCCTGCGGCTCATCTACAACTGGGACTGCCATGGCAAATACGAGCTGGACGGAAAGGGCGGGAAAATCATCCAGAAAAGACGTGAAGACAGGATGTTCGAAGGCGGTCCGATGGTTGACTGCGGGACGCACCAGATCGACCTTGCATTGTTCTGGCTGGATTCCGACATAATCGCCTACTCGGGGTATGGCGCATGGGTGGACAAATATGAGGCCCCCGACCATATGTGGCTTCACATGGACCATGCGAACGGAGCCCATACTGTTGTGGAGATCAGCTACTCCTACCATTTCACCGCAAAGGAGAAACGCAAGGAGTTCGTCTATGAACTTATCGGCACCGAAGGAGTTATCCGCTATGACAGGGAAGCCAAAAGCTTCGCAATGGGAAATTCCAGGGGCTCTTTTGAATTCCGGTTTGACCATGAAAAAAACTTCGAAGGCATGTACAGGGAATTCGCGAAAGCGCTGCACACTGGAAAACCAGGACTTCTCACCACCGCCGAAGCCGGCATGAAAGTGACCGACATCGCACGCGAAGCCACAAATGATGCAATATCGAAGAGGCGTATAAATTCGCCTACTACAAACTAAATACGACTCTGAAAACCAGCGCCCATTTCTAAATCCGACAGGCTCCAAGGCAGATCGGCATAGCCCTTATTTGCTGACTTCCGCCTCAATGCAGTCCGGACGCCAGCAGCATTTCTCCTGCGGACAGGTCTCTGAAATGCCTGTGGCAAAGCACTGGGGATTCCCCTCGGCAGCCTGAATGGATCTGATAATATCACATTTTTTAGCATTCTTGAGCTGAGCCACACCCTGATCTCTTGCCTTTTTCTTAATCTCAGTGATTGACAGCGTTTTCATTTTCCATCCTCCTTTTTTTTAATAGCCTTTATTCTTAAAACCGATTCCGAGTTCTGATTTTCATACTGAGTTTTGATATTGGATTTTTCCTGCAAGGCTATTCTAGGTTATGGGAGATAAAAGTATATGGGTAATACCCCTACCAAGGCATGGGGGGAAACCCTACCGGCGCGATAGTGCTTGGGGAATGCTAAGAAATGGCGTCCTGCGAATCTATTTGCAGCAGATTACGCTGCAGTCGTAACTCGGTTTGATTTCCTCGCCGGGGGGCACTGTCAGGAAATCCCCCTGATTCCACTTGCCGTCGAACAAATCCTGAATCAGACGGAGGTCGCCTTTGAGTTCCGTGAATTTAAAATTCCTTTTTTCAGCCTCTTTCTTCGCCTGTTCCCTGTAGAAATCAGATTTGACTACGCCCATGTCGATGAAGCAGATACCGTCGTAATGCTTCTCGAGTCCGCCTCCGAGTGTCTCCATAAGATAGTCTGCGGTCTCCTTTCCGTATTCCTCGACATACTGCTCGTAGGTCTTATCTAGGCCGAGCTTTGACATCACCGTGTTTTCCATCTTGACAAGGTTCTCGCTGTCACGCTCCATCCAGCCGCTGGAGAGATAGTATGTCCCGGGATTGTTGTCGAAATATTCCGTATATCTCTCCTTGCTTCCGAGGAAGAGGGTTATGCAGTCATGGGCCTTTGGGATCACAAGGGGGATCTTGACGCTTTTCAATCCTACAATACCGTTGTTGCAGAGGGCGAAGCCCATCACGATCGCCTCATATCTTGAATGGTCGACATTGTTGAT
>JBAZRS010000090.1:0-12543 GCA_041662825.1 Victivallales bacterium
GGGTTCTTTCTCAAACTCTTTTCCGAAAACTTTTGCCTATTTTCATTCCTTTGCGGCTTTGTGCCTTTGTGAGATAATATCTCTTCGGATTTTAACGTCTCATGGTCTGGCGCCAAGCGGAGCGAGGTTGCCAGAACCAGTATTGTTGGCTTTATTTACCTTGTTTATAATCCAAGGCAGGCGCACTGTTCCTTGATCTGTGATACGTCTTCCAATCTCAGGAATATGAGATGTAGACTTGTATTCAATAACTAATCCTTGTTCCTCTATACGTACTAGTTTAAATTCGATACCATATTGTTTTTCTGGTTCTGCCTGGAAAGAATCTCCTATTTTTAGCGTAAACTCATTTTTCCATTGCTTGAAATCAGTTTTCTTATCGTCAACATCTTCCCATCTTCCAAACTTCCCGTCAAAAAGGAGCCTAACATCAGATCCCTCTTGTTTTATATCTATTATGCTTGACTGGAGTTTTTTCTGAAACAAAGCAGTGTTTGCTCCAGTAAGTTTGTAGGTCGGTAAATATGTTCTTGGGAAAGTGCGATATACAGAGTATAGGCTTAAGACTATGCTTAAGATTAAACACACATACAAAATAATTTTTTCTTTTCTATTCATAATTTATAGCCACCTGTAATTATATGGACATCCTGTTTTTCAGGAAATGATTCTTTTGCTCAACGGAATTTATTAAAAAGACACAATAAAAGCTTCAAAAACACGCCATCTAAGATAAATCAGCTAGTCAAATGTCATCTTTTTGCGGGAATCGACTTAAAGTACAATACGCCACCTCAAAGGCAAGGTTAAAACGGACATTGTCGCTACCACCCAATCTCCGCGCCTTTGTGGCTTTGTGAGAGAAATAATCAGCATGTCTGCCATTATACCAAGTTGCAATCAAAGAGCAAGAACATGCCTTGCGGCATTGACTACAAACGAATTACCTGTTCGTAGTTAAGCCCGCAAGGGCTGTTCTTTGCCTTTCACGAATTACTATCCGGAAAAACGCAACTCGGTATTACTGAGGATATCCGAAAACCGTAAACTCCCAGACGGCCGCTTTCATTCCGGGGGGGACGGAGAGGATTTCGAACCTGACCCGTCTCGAAATAACAGGAGTCCAAACGTCGAATGCGATGTGGCGGTCAACCGTGTTACCAGACTGATCGCACAATACGTTCCATTCCTTTCCATCCAGCGAGCCCAGTATCCGGTAGCGATAAGGGCCCGGAAGAACGCCTTTCCTATAATCAAGTCCTCGGTCGGCGAACATTACGCGGGCCGAATGGATTCTGAATTCCCCTTCCAGATCCACTTCCAGCCATTGCGGCAAAGGCTGATCGGCGGCCTGCCACCAGGTGCGGATGAAATTGTCGACTGCATACATCGGCTCACGTCCTTCGATAGAGCTAGACGCCTTTGCCAAAGAGTCAACCGACAACGGGAGGAGGCCGAGGCCGTTTCCTTCGGTCGGATTTGGAATGACGCCGGGGCCGTATTGCGGCGTTTCACTTGGACCCGCCACGAAGAGTTCCCCGTTTTCATCAATGCCTGCCGGATCCATGCCGATCCGCCGTTCCATGCCGCTTTCGATTCGCACCAGGGTCGTGTAGAAGCACCAGAGGCTGTTCCCCGGCCCCTCCACTATTGAATGGTGTGCGCAGCCGTTTACCAATCCGCCTTTGTGAATCAGAATCGGATTACGTTTCTGGGGGACAAAAGGTCCGAGCGGGCTGTCTGAGATGAAACAGCCTATGGCGTAATTCCTGTACTGTGTTCCGTTCGCGCTATACTGGAGATAATAACGCCCTTTTATCTTGTTCATCCACGCTCCTTCGAGGACCGGATGTTCCAAGCTCTGGTTGTACGCACCATTGCGCTCCCAGCTGCGCGAGGGATCAAATTCCATGAGGCGGCGCGGCTCCTCTGCAAAGCGGGACGGATCATCGTCCCGCAGCCGGACACCGAAGACCGAACCCTCACATGGAATCAACTTCCACGGATGTTTGTCGGCCGAGGTGGTTGGACGCATCAGATTGCAGTAGCAGTACATGGCGCCATCATCATCGACAAAGAGGCAGGGATCTCCCCAGCAGACCGGTTTGCCGTTGTGATCCTTGAGCCATGTCGCGTTGCCGTCTGCGTCTTGGCCTCTTTCGCCTATTTTCTCCCACGGCCCGAACGGATGGCGGGCGCGCCAGATGGCGCTAGCATCCCAGGACGCGCTCAGATAGAGCCATTCGCCTTTGACGACTACAGTCGGCGCATAACCGGGATCGAACGGTTCGACCGGATGATGTGTCCAGTTGACCATATCGTCCGAATGCCAGAGCATTCCGGCGGACGGGAAAAGGTACCAGCGGTTTTCAAAACGTATTACCGTGGGATCTGCCATCTCTCGGAAATCACGTCCGGCGTATTTCGGTCTTCTGCATTCGCGCCCACGCTGATAGCTAGGTAAAGGAAGGGGGTTGCAGTATACTTTTTTCTCGTCAACAGTCATGATATTTACCTTTCCTGGAAAAATAAAATTAGGCGGCCAAGGGCCGCATCTTTAAATACCAAAAGAAAAGAACAGCCCTTGCGGGCTTGACTACTAACGAATTCCAAATCCTGTCATTGGTTTGTAGTTAATGCCGCAAGGCATGTTCTTAGATTTTCTTCATTGCTTCTTCACAACTTTGAAATTCCTTAACGTTAAATTAGGCGGCCGAAAGGCCGCAACTCTTTTGGAACGCCACCAACTTGGTGGCTCTTAAGATGCCGGCAGGTTGCCGGCGTTCCGTTTTGAAATTCCTCAACGTCAAGAGTAGCGCGGGTCTATTTGACCCGCGACACTCAGGTCAGATAGACCTGAGTTACTTGAGTGGAAAACCTTAACTTGGCGCCATTCTGGACAGATCCGGCTGGAGCATGTTCACAGCTATAGATGTGCTTCTTATTGATGACAAGACACAACTGAAGTTGTGAACTCCAACTAGCGTATTCCCGTGACAACAGTTTTATTCTGTTTTGAAATCAACTCCTCCAATTTAATCAATCAGTTTTACTGAGGCAATTTCCAATCACCTCTATTATTTAGCGTTTGTGTTTTTCTCCTGGTCCTGCACCTCTGAAAGTTCGATGTCGTCAATCCAGAGTTTCGGCAGGCAGTTTGCGCGCACCGCGCTGAATTTGAATGACACAATCACAGAATTGGCCCCTTCCGGCGCAACAAGAAAGTCCGAGGTCACCATGTGCGACCGCTGATTGACCTGGCAGAGCCATTCGTTTGAATTCTCGCGGATAGCGGTCAGGCCGACGGTGTTGTTCTGTTTCACATTCTGCCAGAAGAGGTAAACGGAACATGCCACATATCCGCGGTCACTCTTTCCCGCCTGGCGGACTTCATCGTGGAAATCCTCGGTGCGGTAATACATCCTGACGACATATTTCTTACCTGCGACTACGGGCACCTTTTGACAGACAGACACATGCCCTCCGCCTTTTCCGTCATTTGCTGAACTGACGAATTTGCCCCAGTCAGGCAGCTTGTATGCGCTTTCCGCAAAAACGACAGGTGTCTTCTGTTCTATCAGAAGCGAGCGCCGTCCGCTGTGTGAGACATTCCCGACAATCTGAATTTTCCCTCCGTTCGACTGGATTTCAGGGAACCATCCTTCTTCCGGAGCGGAGGCGAAAGGAACTTCGAATCCTCCGTTCTGCAGCAGGTTCAGCCCAAGCGGGAAATCCACCGGCCCCCATTCGTTCGGCTGGAGAGTGGCCTCAGTGGTGAGATCGGCGGTCATTGCCGTGTTCTTGTTATAATGGTAGAGGCGCAACACGCGACTGCGTCCGGTCTCATCGGAGAAAACCACTCCCGTATCTCCGCGGAGGGTCCCTTTCTCCTGCGGATCTATTCCAAGATCCGCCAGGGGAACTGAGGCCTCCATCGTATAGGAATTGTCGCCTTTCTTGAATGCTATCACCGCAGATGGCAGCTTTACGATTTCATCGATGCGTGCCGCCATCAGTGTCACAGGATCTTTGGCTCCAGGAACGACCGAACGGTAGCGTACTGCGATAGGCTTGTCCTGGAAGAGACTTATGAGCAGTCGCTGATCTCCTTTTGCCGCTGTCCGCCGGTTGGAATCGGCCTTCGGATCGGCGGCGAGCATGAGGTCGATGCAATCGCCGGTGATGAAAAGCGTCTGCCAGTTCTCACCCTTGTTCATAAGCGGGGATTTGTCATTGACCTTGCATGCCATGTACAGGTTTTTGGAGTCGCGGGAAATTGCGATTTCCGCAGTGCGTTTTTCCCCGCCGTCCAGGAAGACTCCGCTGTTCATGTTCCATTCCCTGAGATCACCGTCAATGGCAGGGGCGGTGCCAGTCCAATTTAAGCGGATCACAGGTTTCGGCGCTTTTTTCTGTTCCGGTACAGCGAGCATGGAAGCGGAGAGATTCACATCAGCTTCTGTGATTTTGACTTTCTGGCTGAAGCGGCCGGCATTTTCGAGGCCTCTGATTTTCATTATGTTGTGGCCGTCGCTTGCGCCGTTCACAATGTAAGGCGTCTTATCAGATGTCTGAAAATAGTATTTGAAAGACTCGCCCCATGATACCGCCGCAGGCCCGAGCATGGTGTCGTCGAGCAGGGTTCCGATGTAGAGGCCGTCGGAACTGAGCAGGTACGGACGATAGTTGCCGTGCCAGAGCCAGGTGCCGATTACATTCCCTATGCCGGGGATATTGAATTCGCCGATCACGTTTTCGGCAAGCACGTCGTTGCGCAACTGCTGTTTCGTCTTTGCGACGCTCCACTGGAGTACGCCGTCACGGGAGAAGCAGGACAAGGAGTTCGGATTCTTGACGCCTTCATGCTCATATTTGTATGCGACAAACAATTTGTTCTCATCGTTGACATAAAGTCCGCCGACACTGCCGGGCCTGTCACTGGAAATGATCTGTTTCGCGTTTCCGATTTCGTAGCGGGGTGCGCCCTTGTCGGTCCAATCCTTCACATCAAGCCGGAAACTTATCTCCCTGTCGCGGCAGAAACTGCTGTAGAAGATGCTCCAGTCGGGGGCAAGACCGGCCCCCCAGAATGTCATCCATTCGGCCTGGCGGCCTTCGGCAAACTTGTCGCCCCTGCTGAGTGTCTTCACCCAGCGCATTTCCTCTGATTGAACGAGTCCGTCCCCGTTCTCGTCGCACCAGCTGAAATTGTCGCCGGCGTGGCCGCTGAAAAAATCAGGATACCAGTTCTTGTAGAGGTGATATCCCAGATCGCTGTCCCATGCGCTGTGTGATGAGCCGTCACCCACGGTCAGACGGCTCAGTCCGCCTGCCGCCGCCACAGGCGTATAAATGTCTCCGTCCCGTCGCAACACGATCACCATGTGATATCCGTTGGCCACTATGTATTCCTTTCCGTCCCTGTAGAATACTTTCATACCACTCGCCATGCAGCCATGGCCATTGGGCGCGAAAGGCTGGTTGCGATCCATCCGCCTCATAGTGATTGCGAGGGGTGCAGAAGTCTTGTCCCCATAGTTGATTTTGAAGCGGGTTCCGAGGGTATTGCCTATTGACTTGTCTTTCGGGTCGATCCAGAAAAGCGAGCCTCCCCCGTACGGAGCCGGACCGATGTAATCCTTCTGGAATGAGCCGGTTTCGGCGTTCCATACGCTAACCCTTTTCGGTGACGTATCATCCTCGGCCACCCAGAGCTGCCCCTTATCGGTCACTGCGATTCCGCGCGGTACGAGCATGCCGTCGTTCTGCCAAGCACCGAGCCAGGGGCGCCCCCCTTCCCTGCCTATCGCCTTAAGAAACTTGCCGTCCGGTGAAAACACCTTCACCTGGAAGGATGACGCCCAGTCGCTCACATAGATTTTCCCGGAACGGTCACATGTGATGCTGTGCGGAGCCAACAGTTTGCTGTTGAGAATTGCTTTAGTTGTTTTGGAAACAGGATCGACCTGCACTACTGATGCGCCGCTGACCGCAAGCAGTCTGCCGTCGGCGGTGGCGTAGAGACCGACCGGTTTGTCCACAGGTATCTCGTCCAGCTGTTTTGCGGTGGCGGCATCGAGCACAAGCAATTTGTTATCATAGAACAGGGAAATGTAGATGCGCCCCTTCAATACAGCTATACCGAGCGCATTGTCGGATTCACCCATGTCGTTGGAGAAATAGCGCGGCTGGCCTGCGTAGTTCGCAGGAGTGAAATTCATCTTGCTTCTAAGTTCCCACAGTCCGACAGCTTCTTCGCGGTAGGGCCAGGTATGGATTTTCAAGCGGCTCTTTTCAATGCTGAACTTGGCCGATTTGCCGGTCCTCTTGTCGAAGCAGTTCAGCAGTGCGCGGCCTATGGCGTTCTTGCCGTTGAAGCGGCGTGATGAATCGGTAATCTCGGGCCCGGAAAAGACGGCATAGAGGAAATCACCTTCCAGAGAAAGGGAGACGCAGCGCGGATATGTCTCATAGTTCACGCCCCACTGCCGCTGACCGTTCTCGTCCAGCGCAATGATCGAAAATCCCTTTTCAGATCCCGGAGCCGCCAGGAAGACCCATTTGCCGTCCGTGACAACTGACTGCGGGCTGGACTCGTCGGACATCCAGTCGCCCTTCCCGTCAGCAGTCGGCCACGGCGGATTCCCCGGATTGCCGAAAGTCATCACATATTCTGTTCCGAGTGGCGGATGATGGATTCCCTTCAACTGATAATCGCCCGCCTTCATGGGGGTGCCCCACTGGTCAAGGCCGTCCCAGAACACGGTGTTCGCGCCCGACTGCCTGAATTCCCCGCGGAGGATCCAACGGCACAGTGCGCCCGCCTCATTGTACAAACCGAGTGTGACTTCGCCGTCCGCGGGCATGCTGTAGTCAAGTTTCAGCGCGCCGCGTTTTTCCAGGGAGGTTTTCGCCTGGACAGTGAAGTGCGGGTCGAGTCCGGCCCACCATAACTGGAAACTAGCCTTCCAACGTTCACCAATCGACGGAACCTTGCCTGAACCCGGAAGGGCGGTCCAGGGAATCGCAATTTCCTGTGAGTACCCCTGCCCGTCGGCATCAGTCCTGAAAGCTTCACGGGCGCCGCGCTGCAGCAGGAACGGCTCCTTGAGATCACTGCCGTCCGCCGTCAGCGCCGCCTTTCCGGACAACGTGTCAAACCATCCGCACAGATTGAATTTTCCTGCAGAATTTTTCATCCGTATCTGCACACAGTCGCCGCCCCTGAACCCCTGCTGGGTGTTCTCCCGGTTCTGGTTGAACATGGGCGCAGGTGATGCAAAATGCATGCCGACATACAGGTTGTCCGCATCATAGGACAGAGCCAGTTTCGCACTGTATCTTTTGCCGAGGCATGCGGGTGCGAAGACGATATCCGCAAACTGGAGATCCTTCCAGTCATCGAGTACGCCATCTATTGCCGGCGCCTGTTTTACTAGACGTGCCGGCAGAGAGTCTGCGCCTGTGCCGATTTTTTCCGTCTCAATCACGATTGGCAGATTCTTGTCCGTAAAGACAATATCGCCCCAGAGCTGGGGTCCGGACAGGTATCCGCTGCTGAAAAGCTTCTCTGATGAAGTCAGGAAATTATAGGTGAAATGGCAGTTCAGGATGCTGACTTCCAGAGGCAGTTTTTTCAACATGTCAGTATTGATATCGCTCCAGGCGAAATCTGCCATCAGCTCGATTTCACCTAAAGGGGGCAGTGCGCCTGACGATGTGACGCAAGTCCACGGGATTTTGATCTCCTGGGAATAGCCCTTGCGGTCGGCGTTGACGGCGGCGGCTGAAACAGCTCCTTTCCTTGCGGCGTCAGTCCATTCAGTCCCTTCATTCTCCCGCATCATCAGGTTCATCTTTCCCATCTTGTCATTCGCAGGCCAGACGGCAAGATGCAGCATTTTGTCGCTGAGAATATGCAATTCAAGACCGCAGCCTCCGGCAGACCATTTTTCAGGCCTTGTCGCCGCTGTCGGGTTCGCCGAAGGATTGGGATCCTTCCAGTCGAGAGCCAGGTAGAGCGCCTCAGTATCGTAACTCATGCGTATCAATACGGATCTCTCCTTGTTCAACAGTTCCGGCAATATTTCCCCCTTGGCTATGAGAGTGTCTGTCTTGAGCGGGGTGAACAGCGTCCCTCCGGCAGACCACTCGTTCAATTTGCCGTCCACAGTCACGGCCTTGCCGCAGAGCTGAACCGGCGGCAGCTTGATGTTCTCAACACCGCCGGCATCAGCCCTGAAAGGGAAGAATGCGATTGCCGCCGCACATGCAACAGCGGTTTGAAAAACGCGCAGTATTTTTCTTGAAACCGAATTGATCCTAAGCGGATGACACCCTTCTGAAAAGCCGTTTCTAGCCATTGATTCTTCCTTCCCTGAAACTCAGTTTATCTTGTATCATTTATTTCTTCTAAGCCAACGGAAAAATTTGCATTTTGCAAAAATTGCTAATCGTCTCGAAATAGAATAGAGACCCCAACGGGTTTATCCCGTTGGTGAAAGAGATTGGGAGGCTAGGGCGGTCGCGAGCTAGCCTCACCCAATCTCTTTCACCACCGACGCAAGGTCGGTGGGGTCTAAATTATTATGAGACTATTTAGTAAGTAGCCATCCGCAGTGGCGGACAGAATACAGAATGAAATTCAAACTCAAATCCGGATTTATCCTGAATCCTGACTTCTGTATCCTGACTACTTTTCTCAGTATCGTTCATTTCTTCCCTTCCTGGTCAACGATAATTTTCCCCCACTGGTCCGGGTTAAGGACGGCCTCGGTCGGCACGTCGCTTATGACCTGTGTATTCTGGTTGAAGCGGTAGATGCGTGCAACGCGGCGTCCGGTCTTGTCAGCGACGATTATCCCGGCATCTCCCTGGATCACGCGTCCCGGCCATAGCCCGGCCTGCGCATCGCCGGCGACCATCTTTATGGGTATTGACGCCTCGACAATATAGCCGTCGGCTGTGTCCTCTATGGCGACAACTGCATCCCTCACGATGTCGACCTCGTCAAAGGTGACTGTTCGTGACGGCGAGCTGAATCCCACCGGCTTCTTGGCGTTCGGAACCTGCGCCTTATACAGCACAGCTGTCGGTTTGCCGTCGAGTTTGCTGATAATCAGGCGGCAGTCGCCAATAACCGGCTCCTTGCGCGACGGAATGGCGGCTGGGCTTGTGCAGAACTGAAGGTCTACCGCATCACCTGTCAGGAAGAGGCGCAAAGCGTCTTCCTTTCCAGTGTTAAGGAATGGCCCGTTCTTGAACACCTTGAAAGCTATGACGAAATCCAATGGTGTGCCCCACTTGTCCTTCCTGTCCCCTATCCGCATTGCGACTTCCGCACGAGGGGCATCTGTTTTCGAACCTATGGCGCTGGCGGTCGACCAGTCCCAATCGTCGAGTTTGCCGTCGATTGCGACAGGCTTGCCCGTTGTCGCCTTTGCTAACCAGGTCATCCGCATCGGTGTTGCAGCCTCGGCCTTGCCTTTTATGGCGTTAAGGCGGTCTGACGCAAGTTTCACCTGCGCAGCGTTCAGATCGATTTTTCCGTTGAAACGCCTGACGTTCTCCAATCCCGTAATCTGCATCATGTGATGGGCGTTCTTTCCGTGTGCAAGGATGACGCGCCCGTCATCCAGTTTGTTCATATATTGGATGCATTCGCCGCGCCACATGTCAGGCCCTGGCTCTCCGCCGTCGGCCGGATCGCGCAGGAGACGCCCGAACAGGATTCCGTCCGTAGTTATCAGCGGCACATGCAGACCGTGCCACTGGCTGGTGCTGATGACCTCTCCAATCTCTTTGCCAAGGTCAACCGGCCCCATGATACACTCGCCGTTTATATTCGCTATCGGGCGCACATCTTCGCTTGCCGGTATGAGCCAGGTCAGCTTGCCGTCTTTGCCGTGCGCCGCCAATGCCGGCTTCCTGCCGTTCATCCAGCGCCAGCAATTGCCTTCAGCAACTGAAAACACCTGGCCGTCCTTGTCAACAGCCAGTGCGCCCAGACCGGTATCCACTTTCGCAACTGATTCAAATTTATTGATATCATATTTGGGCATGCCGTTTTCCGTCCAGCCCTGGAACGGGAAGCGCGCCACTAAACCGTCGTTGCCTGCGGCAATGAAAACATTCAGATCCTTGTCAGTCATGCCGGTTCCCCAATAACCGCCCCAGCACGGGAACGTCTTCGGCTCCTGCTTGCGCCACTGGAACTCATCCTCCTGAGTCATGCCGTCGCCGTTCAAATCGGTCCAGACATAGTTTTCTCCCGCATGCTTCGGGAAGAATGACGGAGGCAGTCTCATGCGCCACGACAATTTATCATCCGGCAGGGATTCGCCGTTGTCGCTGCGTTTGAATATGCCGCCCACAGCCGCCAGCGGCACCCAGGAACCGTCCTTCTTCAATTCCCCAATAATCACAGCGGCACCTGAATTGCTCATGACAAAGCGACGCCCCTTCTGCTCTACAAAACGTACTGAAGACGCCGAATTCGAACCTAAGGAAGGGCCGAAACCGAAATACTGGTCACGTTTGAGCCGGCGCCACATAGTCGACAGCGGACGATAGCCCTCCTTCTTCAAATCAATCTCAAACCAGCAGCCTGCGGAGATGGCGCGGGAAGGATCCTTAGGATCCAGCATACCTCCGTTTACCGCACCGTAAATAGTGCCGCCGATGAACTCCCTGATGAAGGCGCCGCTCTTGGCATCCCACACGCTGATCCTCCGCGGCTGGCTGTCGTCCTCACAGACCCAGAGACGATTTTCCCTGTCAATGGCGATTCCGCGCGGGAGCAGCATACCCTTGGGATCATATTTGCCCACCCAGGCCCGACCGCCCGGCAGCCCTATGCTGCGAAGCGCCTTACCCTTTGCATCAAAGACCTTCACACACTGGGCTGCACCCCATTCCGAAACGTAAATTGCGCCGGAGGAGTCAATCACCAAGCCGACCGGAGCCTCAAGTCCGGCCGTAACAACAGGTGTTGCCACACCGCTCTTCAGGTCTATCTGGACAACTGACTTATCGCTGATCGCATACAGTTTTCCGTCGTTGGAAAAGGCGAGTCCTGCGGGTTTCGCAATTTTCCAGCGTGCCAGTTCCTTCATGTCTTCACCATTGTAAACCACCACCTCTCCGCTGATGCGCAGACTCACATAGAGTTTCCCGTCGCGGGCCACCATACCGCTCAGATTGCCGCCGAGACAGTGCCCCGAGAAATGATAATCGTCATGGATGGAATATGTGTCAAGAGAGAAATCCTTTTTCTCCCATATGTTCCAGAACCAGTCGGACTGAACCTGGTTGCTATCGTGGGTGCTGATTACACTGTACGGTTCCTTCAGTGAAACTCCGGTCCGGAAACCTTTCGCCGTGTCAAGACACGCCACCGCCGTCTTGAAATACGCCAAGGCATTCGAACCTTTCGGAGGATTGTTGATGTGGGCTTCACTGGCGTAATACACTTTCCCCGCATCAACAGCTATCATGGCTGAACCGCTGTCGCCGTATCCCTGATTTGCAGGTGTTCCGAAAAAGCCCCAGCGTTTCTGTCCGGCAAAATCACATCCGATTATGCCGTTGCCGTCCTCGGCTGCCGGCCAGCCCAGATAGACGCCGTCCTTGTCTGCGGCCACAGCCTGCGGCGAGGCGTGGTCACCACCCCATTCGCCGGTGCCGGAATCGTTCTGCCACGGCGGATTTCCGGGATTATTATAGGTCATGAGATATTTCAGGCCGATACCCTGATGATAGATTCCGCGGAATCGGTACTCTCCTTGCGAAACAACTTTGCCGTCATCGTCCAGACCGTCCCAGTCAGCTACGACCTGCCCCTTTTTCAATTTCTCAAGTGTCAGCAGACGGCGGATCACCCTGCCCTCGGCCGGATTTTCGATCACTACAGAGTAGAAACAGTCCTGCGGTGCAGTGAACGGGAGCGCGACAACGCCGCTTGCTTCCGCCACACGCGTATTGATGATGTAGGGAATCCTGTTTCCCTCAAGACCGCTGAAAAATATGTCAAAGACGGCTCGGAAGCTTGCTCCTTCCTTAAGGGCCTCCCCCTTCTGGGTTATAAGCGCCCACGGCAGGAATATTTCCTCAGTGTATCCTCCTCCGTCCGTCGGCTGAATCGCCAGCATTGCGCCTTTCGCAATCGCATCCTTTTCCTTTCCCTCATTGAACTTGACCCCGTAATCAATGACAATGGAAGGCGTCTTCCCCTCGTCGTAATACCATGCGTCCAGATGGCTCACACGATCAGTTCCCAGACGGATCTGCACGGCGTCTCCGCCGTCGTATCCGCGACCGAGCAGTTTGGGTTCATTGATGTTGAGATGCGGGCCCCCAGTGTGCCAGCGCAATCCGACATACAGGCCTTTTTCGTCATATGCCCAATGGACATCGACAGCGTAACGGTTCGGAAAAAGAGTAGGCTCAGAAGCAATCGTTGTTGCGGATTTCGCATCCCATTCGCCGGACTCCATTTTACCGTCAATCTTAATTTTTCCGACAGGGACTGCTATCATTGAGGTG
>JBAZRS010000091.1:0-12431 GCA_041662825.1 Victivallales bacterium
GGGATGGGGGCGGATGATCTGACCTATGTACTTCTTGACGCGCTCATAGACAATTATTTTGTGGTTCTGGAGAAAATCGGTGAGAATATTGAAGAAATAGAAGACGAGCTTATCGAGGAGCCCACACCGGAAACGCTGCGAAAAATTCACCGCCTGAAGAGGGAAACCATTTTCCTCAGGAAAATACTCTGGCCCACCAGGGACATGATAAGCGGGCTTGAACGCTGCGGGTCCTCTTTGATCAAAGACACAACCGGCATCTATCTGCGCGACCTGTATGAGAATGTGATTCACGTGATCGACTCCATCGAGGCCATCCGGGATATTTCCGCGGGCATGATCGACATGTATCTTTCAAGCTTGAGCAACAAGCTCAACATACTTATGAAGCACCTGAACGCCATTGTCATAGCCGTGGCAATCCCGAGCTTTTTCGCAGGAGCAGGAGGAATGTCGGAATTCTCGCAGATGGTGGGTTTTGAAAATTGGAAAACCGCATATCTGATTTTCTTCTTCGTCATGATCTGCATGGGAATAGGGACTTACTTCCTGATAAAACGTCTGGAAAAATATTGGAAGTAGGCGCATTTCAGCATATTTGACTCTCGGTTCGTAATGCGTCAGTAACCACGCTCCTCATGAGTAGCATCAAAATGAGGCATTACTGAGTGATGTGTGAATGTCGATAAGGTAAAGTTAAAAGTAGCGCGGGTCTATTTGACCCGCGACCCTCGGGTCAGATAGACCCGAGTTACTTAAGCGGAAAATCTTAAGTTAGCAACATTCGAGCCGTGTGCAATATAGGAATCTTTCTTAAACTGAGAGCGCCAGCGCCCTCGCTGGCTCTTGAAGCCGCCAAGGTGACGGCGATCCCAAGCCTACGAAGACTCCTATGACGCATTGCCACCGGATTATTTTTATAAAATTATTTCATGAACCGGTCTTGCAATATTTTATTTCATATGATACTAATAAGATATCAAATAGAATCTTGGAAGTGTTTATGATTACGCGTGAAGCAGATTATGCATTGAGAGTGATACTTTGCCTGGCGGAATTGCCAAAGGGCAAGACGCTGAGCACTGCCGCACTGGCGGAGCGGATGTTCATCCCTTATCGTTTTCTGAGGAGGATCGTCCGCAGACTCTGTGCTACCGGCATTGTCGGCTCTGTCAGAGGCAAAGACGGAGGGATACATCTGCTGAAGAAGGCGGCAAACATCTCTGTTCATGACATCCTGACTGTCTTTGATCCGAGGTCGCTGATGCTCAACAGGTGCTACGAGGAGGAGAATTCCTGTCCCAGAAAAGGGAAATGCGCCGTTCACCTCACGCTGGCTCCTGTTCAGAAACTGCTTAATGATAAGCTAAAGTCGATAAGCTTTTCGGAGATGACCGGAAAATAATTAATCCGAGGTAATTTCAAAACTAGGAATTCAGGAGTCAGAAGCCAGGAGACAGAATTGAATTTGAACTCAAATTCGCTTTTATTCTGAATCCTGACTACTGAATTCTGACTACTTTTGAAATTGGCTCAATCCAACAAAGGTTTTTGTTCAGATTTTGTCTTGTTTTAAATGACACTAAAATAGAATCAATTAAAAAACGGAGGCATTGATGAAACGGTGTGCGTCGGCGGACAGTTGTCTTGGGGATTATCTGGAAAAACGCGGGGATGTCAATACGGCATTTGACCGTATGGAAGACCAGGCGGTCAAATGCGGATACGGGCAGAACGGGCTTTGCTGCCGCCTCTGTTCCAACGGGCCGTGCAGGATTACTCCCGATTCACCCAAAGGTGTCTGTGGAGCGACCGCCGACACGATGGTGGCCCGGAATTTTCTCCGTTCAGTGGCAGCCGGTTCGGCATGCTATCTTCATGTAGCCGAGTCAACGGCCTCCAGACTGAAATCAATAGCTTCCGGCGTATCGCCGATTCCGCTGCGTTCTGAAAAATCAGTTCACGAACTTGCGGTTCTGCTTGGAATTGAAGGGAAGGACACCAGTGAAAAAGCCGGAAAAATAGCCGATGCCGTACTCGCCGATCTATACATGCCGCGCGGCGACAAGATGGAGCTGGTTTCAAAACTGGCAATTCCGCAGAGGGTCAGCAGATGGCGGGAACTCGGGATCATGCCGGGTGGAGCCAAGGCGGAGGTTTTTGATGCTGTCGTCAAGACAAGCACCAATTTGAACACGGATCCCGTCGACCAGCTTCTGCACTGCCTCAATCTCGGGATAAGCACCGGACTTTACGGACTCGCCCTGACCAATCTCATGAATGATATCATCATGGGAGAACCGGAAATAGGGATCGCCTCCACCGGCTTTTCCGTTGCGTCGCCGGATTACATCAACATCGCGGTCTCCGGACACAGCCATTCGGTTTTCGCCGGACTGATTACCCTGCTTGAATCTGACAGGGGCCAGCAGATCGGCATCAAGGCCGGTGCCAAAGGCATCCGGATTGTGGGACTGACCTGCGTTGGGCAGGACATGCAGCTCAGGGCGAACGCCTCAGGGAAGGATGTGTTTGCCGGGCAGGCCGGAAACAATTTCACACAGGAAGCCCTTCTGGCGACCGGCGCCATTGACATGGTGATCAGCGAATTCAACTGCACCCTGTCTGGAATCGAGCCTATTGCGGAGAAATACAAGATAAAGCTCATCTGCCTTGACGATGTTTCAAAACAGAGCAGTGCGGAAATGCTTAAGGACATAAAGGGACGGGAACTTGATCTTGCGGAAGATATCTGCGTGATGGCCGGAAGGCAGTACTGCCTGCGCCGTAAGAACATAACGATAGACGTGCCGGTGCACGGCTACGATGACGTTGTCACAGGTGTAAGTGAAAAATCACTTTTGAAGCTTCTTGGCGGAAATCTCAACCCCTTGATAGAACTCGTTAAAAACGGGACAATCAAAGGTATTGCGGGAATACTGGGCTGTTCCAATCTGGCTGCGGGCGGGCACGACGTGAATACAGTGGCTTTGACGAAGGAGCTTATCAGCCGCGACATACTTGTGTTATCCGCAGGCTGCACCACCGGCGGTCTTGCCAACTGCGGCTTTTGTTCTCTCTCGGCCAAAGAGATGGCCGGTCCCGGCCTGAAAGCGGTATGTGAGAAACTGGGTATTCCGCCAGTGCTCAACTTCGGCCCGTGTCTGGCAATCGGGCGCATAGAGATTGTCGCTTCGGAACTCGCAAAAGCCCTCGGTGTGGATATTCCGCAGATTCCGGTTGTGATTTCCGCCCCGCAGTGGCTCGAGGAACAGGCGCTGGCTGACGGATGTTTCGGGCTGGCTCTCGGGCTGACCCTGCACCTTTCGCAGCCTCCTGCGATTCTCGGATCTCCCATAGTCACTAAGCTCTTGACGGAGGATCTGGTAAATCTCACGGGCGGAAAGGTGATTGTGGAGATGAATCCGACAATAGCTGCGGACAAACTTCAAAAGGTAATCAATGATAAGCTTGCCGGACTCGGCATTGGAGTGTGACCATGAGAAAGAAACTCATTGACAAAAGCAAATGTGTCGGATGCAAGAATTGCGAGTTTGCATGTATAATGGCGCACAACAAAAATCCGTTTCCGTTCATGACATCGGACTCATGTGAAAATGTTCAGGCAAGGAACAAGGTCCAACTTGATGCCGAAAGTTCTCTCTTTCCCGAATTCTGTCGTCATTGCGACGAGCCTTCATGTGTTGAAGCCTGCATAAGCGGCGCTTTGACCAAAGGGACGGACGGCCTTGTGGTCTGCGACCAGGAAATCTGCATTGGATGCTTCATGTGCGTTATGAGCTGCCCATACGGGATGGCGCGCCCGAGTGTCAAAAACGGCACGCACATGGTCAAATGCGACGGTTGCCGGGGACGTGAATCCATGGCCTGTGTCGACGCCTGTCCGCAGCGCTGCCTGACGCAGGTGGATACCGATGACGAGAAGAACGGGCAGGTGATATATGTCTGAAACAAATTCCACACCAAACAGCTGGGGTGATTTATGAAATATGTAATCATTGGCGGAAGTGCGTCGGGAATTGCTGCGGCTACTGAAATAAGGAAGCAGGACGGCAAGGGGGAGCTGACCGTAATATGCAGGGACAGGTATTTTTACTCCAGGTGTCAGCTTCATACGGTTGCTTCCGGCCGTTTGCCGGTTGAAAAGATCTGCCTGAAGGCAAGCTCGCGGATTGAGGATATGGGTATCAGGTTCTTAGGCGGGAAAAAGGTAATCGGACTTGATACTGCCTCCAAAACGGTAATCTTGCACGACGGTCAGAGCGTATCCTATGACCGGCTGCTGATTGCAACGGGAACAAAAACATTCTTTCCGCCCTTGGAAGGTTTTGAAGGTCCTCTGAGTTTCGGCCTGCGCAACCTGGATGATGCGCTGGCGATCAAAGAAGCCAGGAAGACGGCAGTGAATTTCACCATAATCGGTGCCGGGCTGGTCGGTGTTGAACTGGCCGCAGAACTGGTTAAGTCAGGTGTCAAAGTCAATCTGGTCGAACTTGCAAAGCATCCGCTTCCGCTTCAACTCGATCAGGTTTGCGGGGATAAGTGCTCGAAAAAACTGTCCGAGTCTGGTGTCAAACTGCATTTTGGCGTCCCGGCAAAAGCATTGCACCGCAGTCCGGACTCAAAGCCGCTCTTGCTGGAACTCTCTTCAGGTGAAAAAATTCCCACCGATGTCTTGATCTGCGCCGCCGGAGTGGTTGCCAACGCAGATTTTGCCCGCCGTGCCGGAATTGAGGTAAGAAAAGGGATAATCATCGACGAGCACTGCCGGACTAATGTGAAGGATGTGTTTGCCGCAGGCGATGTCGCTGAGCATGTGGATACCGTTAACGGGATTTCACAGCTGACCGCTGTCTGGCCGACTGCCGTGCGCCAGGGAAAAGTGGCGGGAAACGTCATGTCCGGCGGTACGGCGAGCATTAAAATCAATACCGGCATGAAAACCGCAATGTCCATAATGGGTACGCATTTCATCTCACTGGGGCAGATTTGCACTCCAAAACCGCAGTGGGGCAAACTTGTATTCCGCAATACTGACAGCCGCGGCGATGAAAGCATACGCGTCCTCTACAATGACGGCAAAACCCTGAAATCCGCCCTGCTGTGGGGGGATGTGACCAATGCGGGGCTATATCACGAAGCCATAGTGACGGGGCGGGACATCAGCTGCGATTATCAGTTCCTGGAAGGACTTGATGCGGCGAAGCGCGGCAAGGAAGCCATGAGCGTCCTGTAGTTTCATATTGAATTGCACCAAGGTAGATCAAATAAAAAAGCCGGCAGAATTTTATCCTCTGCCGGCTTTTGCTTTTTTAACACAGGCGCCTTGCCAATGTCAATTTCAAAGAATCCTCAGTTCGGAAGTGGCGCGTTTTCGTCATCTTGTGGAGGAGCAGTCTCTACAGGAGGCAGATTGTCTTCCCCGATTGCCTGCTGGAAGAGCTTGTACATGGCGCACATCGCGATCGGCGCCGTTGCAAGGATTCCGACACAGCATACGAGAAGTCCAATGATGGCAAAAATAGCCAAAATATTAGTCCATAGAATAAGGATTGGATTTTTCATAAAGATTTTCAAGGAACGTTTTAGCGCATTTAAACCCTGAATTTCATCTTTGACAAGAAAGAATACTGGCAGAAACGAAAGAGGCAAAAGAAGAACTGAGGGGATAATGCTGCATAAGCTTATTATAAGAATACTGGTAGTATAAGAGAGATGCATAAGAACAGCAAGAAGAATTATGGGAGAGATGAAGAGCAAGACGCCAGCAGTAACGATGAGGTTTGCCACAACACAATTTAACAGACATGGAATTATAATGTCAAAAGTGGAAAATACTTCTGTGATTTCCACAGTTTCGCCCTCATATTCCTTCCTAATTCCTTTCCAGTACCCAACTGTGAAGGGAATTATGATAAGCCATAGCAAGGCACTTATGATATAACTTCCACCGAAGGAAATAATATTAATCCCCATTTCATTCAGGTGAATTTTGGAGCCGATCATGTTTACTGCAAATCCCCAGATGAAACTGAAAAGCAGTGAAATAATGTATATTCCTATTCCAATACCGACAATGGCAAGAAATCCCACAACATAGTATGTCATGTTCTGCTTGAATTTCTCAATCCCATAATTAAAACATCTTTCTATGTCGATGTTCATTTATACCTCGTAAATTTTAGGGTAATAATTTATTAATTTTAAATTTATATATATAAAAAGTATACAATATTATTATATATTTACAAAAGAAAAAGCCTTTGAATGGTTTTATTATTTGAAGAATTCAAAAATAACCACTAATTATCAAAGTAAACCCGCCATTTAATAAACAATTCTAAGCACTTTAATGCAAGGGAGATTGAGCTTTTTATAAAAGGGAAAATATTTAACATGGTGGCTTGTTATGACAGGAATAATTGTCGCAATTTCACTTGGCATATGCCTTTCAGCGGCATGTGGACTAAGGGTTTTCTTAAACGTTTTAAGAAAAAAGCGAAAGCAGACTTGCCGGCAAAAACTGAGATTTTCGGTGAATAAATCGGATTTTTGAATAAATTTTATAAAAACAAGGGAAGCCAATTTCGGAACATTAAGAAATTTAGAGTTTTGCAATTGACCTCACTTGACTTATGCTCCACCTCTGCCTATCTTTTCAACAGTATGAAAATCAAAATTTCTACCATTTAAAACTCTATAATCTTTTAAGGAAAAACTCTAATGTCTGAACCATTGACTCCCCCGCCTTCAATTAACCCCTCCAGTCAAATGAATTACGCCACCTGGGCAGATCGAGTACTGGCGGCGATCATTGACGGTCTTATTGTCCTTGCTGGTGTGATCGTCCTTATAATAGCGTTCTGGATTATCTCCTCCGTTATATTAGTTATTATAGGAGGTATCGGAGCGGTCGGGGGCGAGAAAGGGGCGGCTCTAAGTGGCCTACTCGGCGGCGGCTTATGTTGCGTGGCGTTCGTTATATTTCCACTGGTGTCGTTAGGTATTGGCCTTTACAACAAAGTCTATCTGGTGGGCAAGCGTGGCTACTCCATAGGCCAGGGAGTCATGAAACTAAATGTCGTGACTGCTAACGGAAGTTTCGTTCCGACAGGAAAGCTTGTTTTAAGATTGCTCGTGCAAATTGGCTTTAATCTTGTTCCCTTTCTTCCCATTCTCAGCATTCTGTGGCCGCTATGGGATCCGCAGCGGCAAGCCCTACATGACAAGGCCGTAGGTACCTTCGTTATTAAGGTTGGGTGATGGGTGAAGCAACTGTACCTTTTCCTCTCAGAGTAGGACTTCCCGCTCAAGCAGTCGGCGTGTTTTTGCTGCTGCAGATAATATTCATAAGGGCTATTTCCGCAGCCAACGCGAACTACGTCTCTTTCTTCGGGCACGAGTTGCACTGGGTTTGCTGGTTCAAGCAACTCACCGGCATACCATGTCCGGCCTGCGGCATGTCAAGAAGTGTGATTCTGACTTTGCACGGTCACTTGGGACAGGCATTTCAAATAAACTCCGCAGGTCCTTTGGCGGTGATTGGCCTGCTGCTATTCGCTTCTGGAATGTTGTTTCTCGGGAGTCGACAGAATTCATCATCGAGCGAGTCTTTATCGCTACTTAGGAATCAGATCTGGTGCTGCTCCCTTGTATACAGCATGGCTTTGCTAGCGGTTGTGGTAACGAGTTGGATAACGAAGATAGCCTAATAACGGCTCTTTCACATTCCCGAACATTCCTATCTGAAACAACTGCCGATGTCAATGCTCATAAAAACTTTCCCCCCGTATTGTTTATGTTTCCGCTTCCCATATATTAACGCCGTTAAGAAGCAATTTCAAAATATATTTTAAAGGATGCTCTGCCTTATGATTGACTTTGTCAGGAAAATAGCTGTTTCCGCCGGCAGGATGGCGATTGCGGAATTCGCAAAATCCGGCTCGCTCAAACTAGATTTCAAGAGTGAAAAGGACCTGGTGACCGAAGCCGACAGGAAAATCGAGGACTTTATTGTTTCGGAGGTGCACAAGAAATATCCGGATCACGACATATTCGGCGAGGAAACCGGGAAAACCAGCAAGGGCAGTGATTTCTGCTGGGTGATCGATCCGATTGACGGTACGACTTCATTTGTCCACGGACAACCCTTCTTTTCGGTTTCCATAGCACTTCAGAAAAATGGAGTGACAATTGCCGGAGCCGTCAACGCGCCCAGGCTGGGAGAGTTTTTCTGGGCTTCAAAAGGGGAGGGGGCCTATTGCAACAAAAGCAGAATCCGGGTTTCGTCACGCGACAGGCTTGTCAATTCCGTCCTCTCCACCGGATTCGCATGCCTGCGAACGAACATGAAGGAGAACAATCTTCCGATATTCAACAAGATTCTCCCGAAGCTGAGGGGGATCCGCAGATACGGTTCAGCAGCCATTGACTTATCCTATGTGGCATGCGGAAGGCTTGAAGGTTTCTGGGAGCTGAATCTCAATCCTTACGACATAGCGGCCGGCGTGCTGATATTGCAGGAGGCGGGCGGAGAAGTCTGCGACCTTCGCGGAAAACTGAATTATCCCGATGACGGGATCCTCGCAACCAACGGGAAGATTACGGAGGAGTTTTTGAAGAGCATCCGATGATATAAGGTGAGGCAATTTCAAAATTGCCTCTTTTGAGCTGATTTCTTAAGTTGGTGTTCACGGCTTTAGCGTGTCTAGCTTCTTGAATACTAAGACACACTAAAGTTGTGAACACCAACAAGAGATATTCCCGCGACAATAGTTTTCTTGCATTTTGAAATCAGCTCAAGGTATATGAATTTCAAAGTGGTCGGGTGTCTGGTGTCAGAAAAGATTTCCCACTCCTGAAACCTGACACCTGAACACTGACACCAAGTTGCGGCACTTTGGCCGCCTAATTCAAAGGCATGCCTTTACTTCAGCTTGGCGAGGTAGATCTTCTGGAAGCCGCAGTCTGCGGAGAGTTCATAGGATTTGATGTCGAAGCGTTTTGCTATTGATTCCATTCCGCCTTGGCTGCGGGTGATGACGTAGATACTTCCAATGTCCCCTAGAGAAGCGACTTTCCTGTTCGGCTTGTCGAAGACCCAGAAGCTGTCGTCGACGTTGAGCAGTCTGCCGTAGAATATTATTGAAGGATAGTCGGCGGCGAAATCGACGAATGCTGAGACACCGCTTCTTGCGCCTGCAAGCTCGATGGATTTCCTCACGGTTCCGATCGGATTGAACTCCGGCCTCATGAAATACGGTTTGAAAAAATCGTCCTGTCCGCCTTTTGTCAGATTTTCAGAGAATTGAACGGGAAAAGAATACGGCCAAAGCGACCACGCGCAGCATAAACACAGAATGGCGATAAGAGAGACTCCCGGAATCTTTCCGTTAAGATGTTTAATGAAAGGATCCGCCAATGAGCAGAGAATGAAAATCCATATCGGCCAGAGGCAGAAGAACGCCCTGGGGAATGGCGCAGGCGATTTTAGCAGGAAAATGACAAGCGGGATCAGGAAGATAAGGGTGATTTGTACTCTTTCCGCCGCCGCCGACTTTTCTTTTGAGGCAAATATGCCGATCAGTGCAAGAATGACCAGAGGCAGGAAGGAGACCAGGAACGCACTGTAAAAATGCATTGAGGCGGAAATTCCGCCAGACCAGCCTTCAGAAAGGGAAAGCGCCTTCATCAGTTTTCCGAAAATGGGAATATAGAAGATGAAAAAAGCCGCAACGGGGATGATTCCGAGATAAAGTGTTTTGTCTGAAAGGATCTCCTTGGGTTTCAGTGAGGGCAGGACGAGAAGATAGATTGCCGCAAATGCGATGAGGTTCGTGGGCGTTATTCCTGCAGCCAGAAAAGAGAGAATGAAAAAGAACAAGAGGTGGGCCGTTTTTCTGCTGTCCCGGTAGCACAATGCGGTTTCAAGGGAGATTATGATTAGCAGGAAACTCAGCATGTATCCGCGGATGGCGGTCGCGTAAATCGCAAACGGCAGTGAGACGGCGAAGCAGAAACAGGCGATGACCGCTGTTTCCCGGCAGAATCTCCTCTTCCACAGCTTCATGATTAGGACAATCGAGGCGAAGGCGGTGAGCACGGAAAAGAGGCGGAGGGAAATTGCATACGGGGCCGGACCGCAGAGTTCAAGCCAGAAACGCAGGAAAATATTGTATACGATATGGTTGTTCGGGATATTGTATTGCCAGTAAATGTCTGCGATGTTCGGGAGCATCACAAAATCCATTACTGTCAGCGCTTCGTCGAACCACAGGGGCCTGAAAAAAACACCAATGACGATTTGCAGTGCTGCGGCCGCGAGGACAAAGCATGCCAGAACGAAGGCGAAATTCTTATTTTTCAGGAAGGATTCAGACATAAGATTTCAATTTGATGTTAAGGAATTTCAATGTTTATAACCACGGAACACACGGAACACACAGAAAAAGAAAATTAACCACGAAACACACAAACCACACGAAAAAGATAATTGTTAACTTTTTGCTGCGCAAAAACTTAACAATTGATTTTGTGAAAAATGTGCAAGAATAAAGAATATGACGGATTGGATTACGGAATATCCATCGAAATTCTTTTAACTTCGTCATTCAATTGTTCGATATTCGTTATTCGATTGTTCAAAAGTTGCGGCGCTCTGGCCGCCTAACTTGAAAACTTTCGCATTCCCGAACTTTAGAACTTTAGAACTTTAGAACTTCCCTTTACTCCACCGTCACGCTTTTCGCCAGATTCCTCGGCTGGTCAATCGCGCATCCGCGCTCTTTTGCTATGTAATATGAAAGGAGCTGAAGTGCGACAACGGACGGAATCGGGACGGTGTACTGGGAGCATTCAGGCACCCATATTATATCGTCGGCGTGTTTGCGTATTTCGTCGTCGCCTTCCGTTGCGACTGCTATCACCGGGGATTTTCTGGCCCTGCATTCCTGCATGTTTCCGATAATCTTGTCTTTTCCGGGAATATTGTTCGCCATCGCGAGCACCGGAACATTTTCATCGAGAAGGGCTATCGGCCCGTGCTTGAGCTCTGCGGCGTGATAACCTTCGGCATGGACATAGCTTATCTCCTTGAGTTTCAAGGCCCCTTCAATGGCCACGGGATAGAGATACCCTCTTCCTATGAAGAAAAAGTCTTTGGCCTGTGCGTATTTTTTTGCGACCTTCTCAATGTCCTTTGCAGTGGCTATTACCCTCTTCACAAGATCGGGAATGCGTTTTATGTCGGCGACAAGGTCAATGCCAGCCTGCCTTGAAAGTCGGCGCGAGCGTCCGAATTTGAGCGCCATCATCAGGAGTATGGCGACCTGGCATGTGAAGGCCTTTGTGGACGCCACGCCGATTTCCGGGCCGGCGTGGAGATAAACACCCCGCCCGGTCTCCCTTGGAATTGTGGAGCCCACTACATTGCAGATGCCTGCGACTGTCGCGCCTTTCTGTTTCGCCTCCCGCACTGCGGCAAGCGTGTCCGCAGTTTCACCGGACTGGCTTATCGCAAGAATGAAAGTCCCGGGGTTTATTATCGGATTCCTGTAGCGGAATTCTGCGGCCTGCTCGACTTCTGTCGGAATATCGGCAAGATCTTCAAAATAGTATTCGCCTACCATTCCGGCGTGAAGGCTGGTCCCGCATGCCGCAATTATTATCCGGTTAACTGAAACAAGCTCATGCGCTGAGAGGTTTAGCCCGCTCAGGGTTCCGGTACCGAGCGATTCATCGAGCCTCCCCCTGATGGCATTGGCGAGTGCGTCGGGCTGTTCGAATATCTCCTTCAGCATGAAGTGCTCATACCCGCTTTTTTCGGCTGAGCCGGGGTCCCAGTCTATGTGCGCTATTTCCCTGGACACCGGCACATTGTCGATGTTGCGCAGGTCGATCTTGTCTTTTTCAACAAGCGCTATGTCGTTGTCATTAAGGAAAATGACCTTGTCTGTGTATGAGATTATCGCGGAAATGTCGCTTGCAATGATCGTCTCGTTCAGACCGACACCTATTACAATCGGGCTTCCTTTCCTGGCGGTGACTATCTGGTCGGGGTGCTCCGAGGATATGACGGCTATTCCGAATGTTCCGTCCACTTTTTTAAGGGCCGCCGCGACAGCCTGGAGCAGATCCCCCTCGTAACAGTCGTCTATTAAATGGGGGAGCACTTCGGTATCTGTTTCGGAGAGGAACTTGTGCCCTTTCTTGATAAGGTGTTCCTTTATTGAGGCGTAGTTTTCAATTATCCCGTTGTGCACCACCGCGAAACGGTTTTTCTCGTCAAGGTGCGGATGCGCATTACGTTCAGAGGGGACGCCATGGGTCGCCCAACGCGTATGGGCGATGCCGATCTTCCCCTTTGAAAGTTCCTTCTTCATGGCAGGGGTGATTTTGTCAACGAGATTCTG
>JBAZRS010000092.1:0-12410 GCA_041662825.1 Victivallales bacterium
TTCCCCATATCAAATCAATGGTTTTAGCACTACCTTAATAATCATGGCGTAAATTTTTCACTGGACCTCCGGGCGAACTGGTTCCGGAGGTTGCTTTAGTGGAAAGATCCCGGAAGTGTTCTGTACTGGTACGGTCCTGAACGGGAAAGCAGTGGGAGGAGCACATGGGTAATCTGGAAAAGAAAGACGAGACAGGCAGGACTGAGCGCCCCAAAGTCCCGGCTTGTTCAGGAGATGAGGGGAAGACCCGTTCGCGTCGCCGGAAAATGAAGGTCTTGCGGATATTCCTGATTTTCCTGGCTGTGTTTCTGGTTTTGGGCATCATCCTTCGCTTCACCCTGTCCGGAATGCTTTTAACTGCAGCCAATAAGAAGCTTCCCGAATATTTCACATCTGCGGTGAAGTTGAAAGACGTACGCCTTCTGCTTCTTGATGGCCGTGTCACTCTTGGGGGGCTGACGGTAGGTCAGCCTCCCGGTTATGGACAGGATCTGCTTCTTGACCTGCCTGAAGCCAGTATTGAAGTGTCCCTCTGGTCACTTCTCGGATCGGAACTGACCATAGACGAGATAAATCTTACAGGTTTTATTTTACACCTTGTCCGTGACGTGGACGGCAATGTAAATGTGGCTCACCTTATTCGTCCGTCGGAGGAGAAGACGGAGGCGGAAGGAGTTACGAAACCCATATATATAAGGAAAATAACATTGAAAAATGCGACCGTGCAATACACGGATTCAGCGCTGGGCGACGAGTCGCTGGACGTAGCGGCCAGGCAGTTCGAAGCCGTCATCACCGACGTGTATCTGAATTCGGCTCGCAGTCATGGGCAATCGCTTCCCGGAAAGCTGAAGGCGACTGCGCAGATTGTCCAGCCCAAGTTTTCCGCCGCTCCGCTGGGAATAGTCGCGCGCTTCGGTTACTTCTATTCTGACCAGCCCATACCGGAGTTGAATGGTGCGGTCCGTCTTGCCGGTGTGGAACTGCAATCCCTGCGTGCTTTTGTCAAGCAGGATAAAGCCCAGGTGATTGGAGGCGACATCATGGATTTCAACGGGGATATCTCTATGGCGCCAGAGGTGTTTGACTGCATCCTCGGCATTGTTACTCCGTCCGGCAGTTCCCTGCGCATGAAAATCGGAGGCACCCCGTATCAGCCGCTGGTGGATAAAAGCAGCTTTCAGGGTATCATTGCGGACCGGACGGGCGAAGCAGGGCTGAACGCCCTGAAGAATCTGCCAAGCACAGGTGAAGAACTTGGCCGTACGGCTGTCTCCTCGGCAACAACTGCTGGCGGAGTAGCCGGAAAGATGTTGATGGGAATTGGGACGGCCCTTTTCAAGACCGCAACCAGTTTGTCCAAGGGGAACATGTCTGAAGCGGGCGGAAACTTGGAGGAGAGCGCTTCTACGACTCTTCCCGGCAATGCCAAGGAGATGTACGATAAGACAGGTGCGAGTTTATCGTCCGGCATCAGCAAGACCGGCTCCGCCGCTGCAGGCATAGGTAGCGAACGTGCACGGATCTGGCGCGATGACACTCAGCGGCGCTGGGCAGGGAATTGGGATGAAGCCTGTAAAAGCGTTCAACAGAAGCCTTTTCCGACGCCTGTGCATCCAGGCTCGGCCGGGAAGTGATTTACTGAAAATACATGAAGGCGGGAACTGTTTTCTTCCGGCTTGCTAATCGTCTCATAATTGTTTAGACCAGCCGACCTTGCGTCGTTGGTGAATAATATTGGGAGGTAGCGCAGGTCTATCTGACCTGCGTTCCGGGAAAGCCTCGGGTCAGATAGACCCGAGCTACTTGGGGAAAAATGCAATTTCAACAGTGCAGCGACTATTGAACCGCAGGACTAGCGAGTACAGTCTTGCCTCCAAATCTTATTCACCTGCGGGATAAACCCGTTGGGGGCTCTATTCTATTTCGAGACTATTGGTAATTGATTTCGCCCCGTTTTTTTATCATTCCCGGGCAATAAATCAAAATCCTGTCCGCTCATGCGATATTCTGCTTCGACACCTTGCGGAAATGGTATCCGTAGATTGCAAGTGTGATTGCAAGCGGGAAAAGCTTCGGTTTCCTGAACTGGGTCCACAGGACGAGTCTCCAATAGTAAAAACGCCCGCCGCTTATTATTCCCAGGAGATAAACCGATCTGAGGAATGCAAGGAGATGGGAGAGCTTAATGCTTGTCTTCACTTTTGGCGACTGCCTATATTCCTTAAGGAAAGTATGCACCCTTTTGTAATAGCCCTTGTGCGAATAGATTTCATTCAGAATCTTCTTGTATCCGTCCTGCAGCGTTTTCGCGTTCATTCTGCTCGGTACAATATTTGTAGTCCCGTCGACATTGTCTCCGGTAGTTGTGCCTACCAGGCGGCCTTCATTCTTCATCCTTTCATGAAGCCTCGTACCCGGTATCGCCTGCAGCATGCCGACCATTGCGGTGGTTATTCCGCTTTTCTGTATGAAATCTATCTGGCGCTGGAAAATTGTGGAGGTGTCGCTGTCGAAGCCGACAATGAAGCCGCCCTGAACCTGGAATCCGAATCTCTGCATTTTTTTGATGTCTGATAACATGTCCCTGTTCCGGTTCTGCTTCTTGCTGCATTCTGCGAGGCCGTTATCGTCCGGTGTTTCAATGCCTATGAAGACCATGTCGAATCCGGCGTCAGCCATCATTTTCATGAGCTCTTCGTCGTCGGCAAGGTTGATTGAAACCTCTGTCAGGAACGATATCCCCTTCTTGTCTTTCTGCCAGTTTATCAGGGCAGGGAGAAGATCGGTCTTGAGGTGTTTCTTGTTCCCTATGAAATTGTCGTCGACAAAGAAGATTCCGGCGCGCCAGCCCTGGTTGTAGATGCGGTCGAGTTCGGCCAGCACCTGACCGGTGTTTTTTGTCCTGCAGCGATGCCCGAAAAGGGAAGTCACGTTGCAGAAGTCGCAGTTGAACGGGCATCCGCGTGAAAACTGGACGCTCATGGTCACATATTTTTTCATGTCCACAAGCTCCCATAGTGGGAGCGGGGTTTTGGTGATATCCGGAAATTCTGTAGAGGTGTAGATTGCCTTTGCGCATCCCCTGCTTAAATCTTCCAGGAAAAGAGGCAGGGTTATTTCGGCCTCGTTGAGGACAAAGTGGTCAATGTCGGGAAAGTCCCTGTGCTCGCTGACAAAGAGCGGACCACCGGCGACAATTTTCAATCCGGCCTTCTTGCAGGCCGCCACCGCCTCGACAGCCGACTCTTTCTGGACTATCATCCCGCTTATGAAGGCATAGTCGGCCCATTCGAGATCCTTCTGCTTGAGTTTCCCTGTGTTCATGTCGACAAGCCGTTTGTTCCACTCCTCCGGAATCATTGCGGCGACAGTCAGGAGGCCCAGTGGCGGGAAGGCGGATTTTTTCTGGACAAATTTGAGGGCGTGCTTGAAGCTCCAGAATGTGTCGGGGAACTCGGGATAGATTAAGAGAATGTTCATTTGAATTTCTCCTTTCAAGAGAGGCGGGTCAATCGGAATGCAAGTGCAGTGCAAGTCTTATTCGGCTTGTTCCAGAGGGCGGGGATTCAGGGATTTAACCGCAAAATCTGGAATCACGCATAACGTTGAGTCCGTCGGTGTAACCTTTGACAACAACATATCAGGTACGCCTGGAATTTCAAGTGTTTCCGGTGTTAAATGTCGAAGAAACTATCGCTTGAATTTGTCGCTGGGAGGAGCGCTTTCCTGTTTTAAGTTGACACTCTTGACGTAATCATCGTAGAGTCTCTTTTCCAGTTCCTTGGAAGGCTTGAATGTGCTTATGAGTTCGTTGTTGATCTTTTCGCTGCCGAAGTCCAGTTTTTCAAGGGCTTTCATTTTGGAGGAGGTCCATGTTTTTGTATCGTTGAGCACTTTAACCGCCTCATAAAAAGTTTTTGTTCGTTCGATCCATTCAATCTCGGTTACTTTCAATCCCCTGTAGACAATCTTGTTGTTCTTGAAGAAATCAACATATCTGTCAAAAGCCCTGCTGTACATTTCACGGAGCGCCTCTTCGGATATGTCCACATTCGCCTTATCGTAAAGGGCGCTTGTGCTGACATTGAACTGCCTGAAATTGCACATTGTTATTCTTATGAGCTTTCTTTCCTCGTCTGGTATTGCGGACCAGACATTGGAAAGCTTTGAAATTCGTTCCGCGACGGACTGGATCAGTGTTTTGTCCTTTGGCGGGTTCGAGCCCCTGTACACAGCTTGGTAATAGATGAAAGTGTCATCTATGAAACTGTTGATTGCGTCGGAGCCGCTCAGCATGCTGACATTCGGGATGTCCGGCGGGTTTTCGGGTACTTTTGCGTCAGGGGCCGTCCATTTTATAGGGCCCATCACCATTATGTCATTCACGTGAATGGAAAGCCCGATCTTCTTTACAGTGTAGGGAGGCGGGATGTATTTGCCCCTGTAGATGAAATATCCGGCGTCTATTGGGATGCTTTTTTCCTCGCCGAACCTTTCGGCCTGAAAAAGCTTTTGATCTGCTGTTTCCGGAGCCGAAGGATCTTTTGCCTTCTCCGTGAGCTGCCATGAGGTGCAGCCCGAAAGCGAAAACCCGATGCAGACGGCTGCGAATTTCGCAAGGACGCCGCTGCCGGGTTTGAAAAAATTAAAACCTGAAATTGCCAGCATGAAAACTCCTTTACCATAAACGTTTGTCAAGACTGCGATATTGAACGGCTTCGAAAATATAGTCCTGTTTTACGTTTTCGGAAGAGTCGAGATCTGCAATTGTCCTTGCAACACGCAGAATCTTGTCGTATGCCCTTGCACTTAGCTGAAGTTCCTTTATGGAATGCCTCAGGTAGGACTGGCTCTCCTTGTCCAGGGAGCAGTGATCCTGGAGCTGGGACTGCCCCATCTGGGAATTGCAGTATATGCCTGCGCCGTCATAGCGTTCCTGCTGGATTTTACGCGCGTTCGTGACCCTTTTGCGGACTTCGCAGGAACTTTCGCCGGCGGGAGCCTTGATCATCTCGTCGTCGTTGAGGGGGAGAAGTTCGACATGTATGTCGATCCTGTCGAGGAGCGGGCCGGAGATTTTGCTCCTGTAGCGCTGGATCTGTGGCGGCGAGCATCTGCAGACACGCTGGTGGTTTCCGTAATGCCCGCAGGGGCAGGGGTTCATCGCGGCCACCAGCATGATTCTTGCCGGAAAGACAAACGAGCCCGAGGCGCGCGACACCGTAACCGAACCGTTCTCAAGGGGCTGGCGCATCACCTCGAGCACATTCCTCTTGAATTCCGGCAGTTCATCGAGGAACAGCACGCCGTTGTGTGCGAGACTCAGTTCCCCGGGCGTCGGCATGCTCTGTCCCCCGAAAAGGCCGGCGTCGCTGATCGTGTGGTGGGGCGACCGGAAGGGGCGCTGGGTGAGGATCGGCGTATCTGAAGGAAGCAGTCCGAGGATGCTGTGGATTTTGCTTACATCGAGCGCCTCGTCAATGTGCATCGGCGGAAGAATGTCCGGAACCCTTTTCGCGAGCATTGATTTTCCAGTCCCCGGCGGACCTATCATCAGTACGTTGTGCCCACCAGCCGCAGCGATTTCCAATGCGCGTTTTGCGCAACCTTGCCCCTTCACTTCCGCAAAATCCGGTTCCGACCTGCCTTTTGAAATTGACACGGCCTCGTCAATGGTCTCCCGGTACGGCTCCCTGGAGTCGGAACCGCTGAAGAAATTCACAGCATCAATGAGGTTTTCAACCGGGTAGACGGGGATTTTTCCGGCGGCCACAGCGGCTTCGGCGGCGTTCTGAAGCGGGACTATTATGGAGTCAATCCCCTTTTTGTTCCTGACATGCACCGCTATCGGGAGGACGCCTTTGACAGATCTTACTCCGCCGTTGAGGGCGAGTTCGCCGACGATCATCGTCCTGGAAAGTTTTTCACGGTCGAGCTTGCCTGTGGTGGCGATCATGCAGAGGGCGATCGGCAGGTCGAAGGCGGCGCCTTCCTTGCGGATGTCTGCGGGCGCGAGTCCTACAACCGTATTTCCGAACGGATGCGTATATCCGCAGCTCTGGAGCGCGGAGCGGACCCTGTCCCGGCTTTCCCTGACTGCGGCATCGGGCAGTCCCACAACTGAAACTGTGGTATTCTCGCCTTGTCCGGTGGCGTTCACTTCTATTTCCACTGTATAGGCGTCAACACCGTTTATCGCAGCCGAATAAGTCCTTGCAAGCATGAAATCCCCCATTGCGCTAGTGGTGGTAAAATGATGAATCTACAATTTATTATTCCAGTATCAAGTTGCCCATGAAAGTATTATTGCGGATACCGCAAGGAATAACAGGCGGGTGCAAGGCAACTCGGGATTTATCCTCCTCAAGGAAGCCTCTGAGAAAGGAAGAAAAGGGTTGAAAGACAGGGTTTTGCTTAACTTAAAAAAAGGGAGATTTTTAAAAGTCAACTTTTAAACACTAAAGGGAACCTCTGAAAATTAGCATGTGGCGTCCGCCGCGGCGGACGGAATATTTTTGAAAGCGCAAAAAGAATGTTCCTCTCTCGCCGTATCGCTTTATACGCCTTCCGCCTTCGCAAAGAAGCTTCGGAGTGACATGCCTTTCGGAAATAATGCATTTGAACTGTGGCGGCTTTAGGGTAATTTTCACCATGCAGTTATCCGGATTTAGGACAGAAATATTAATCTGAAAGAGAAGAAAATATGAATAAGACCATTTTTGCGGCGGTGATGCTTGCAACATTGCTGTGGGTGGCTCCGGCCCTTCTTTCGATGGAGCTCCTGTCGGATGAAAGTGTCAAATGTACATACACCCACCATGACATGTGGAAAGGGAAGACCGCCGGTGAGGGAATACTGTTTATTGGGATGTATGGCGGGAATGAGAAGGTTTTCATTGTCTGGGGCAAAAACAGGGATGACCTGGTGCAGCGGATAGGGTTCTCCCAGAAGCAGGTGGATAAAGAGAAAGAGCCATCCTCCCCGCCATGGTATCAGGAATTCACCGACATGCTCAAGAAGGCGGTTGAGTGGGAGGAGGCTTCGGAGCTGAACGGCTTGGAAGATGTCAAGAAGCCGATCGCCCTTGGCTGGACCTACAATAAGCTTAAGAAGGGAACTGTCGGGCGGATCAGCAAGACCTGGGGCGGTGGAGGCAAGTATGAAGTCATAGAAATAAGGGTCAGCGAGATTTCCAAACTGCTGAATCTCTTCGATGGAGTCCCGGACATGGAGGGGAAGGTGCAGGAGGAGGCGAAGAAGCTGAAGGATGAATCCGAAAGGAAAAAGGCCGAGGAGAAAGACAAGAAGGACAAGGTTGACAGTCTCCTGAAGTAGCGGCATCAGTCCAAGTTTTTTTACTGAATATCCAATATCGAACACGGAATATCCAATGATGAAGGACTGGGATATTGGAAAAACAATGGAGTCATTCGCCGAAAAATAATTCAATCGATGACTAAACAAACATCCGAAACATGGCACCGGTTTTCAACTTCCTGTTTCCTGGTTTTCTGCATCCCTGTCAATTTCATGGAAGATTTTGTTCGAGACTTTCCACATAAGGGAGTGCGTCTTGAGGAGAGAGCATCGCAGCAATATAGCAGATATGCTCCTTTCGAGACGAGTTGGAGCACATCGAGGCAAACGGTTCTTTCAATGACTCGAGAATTTCGCGTCTGCAGTTGGGGTTTTCTGCCGACAATTCGCATGCTGTCTCAAGTGCGACATCTATAAGCCGAGACGCGGGCCAAGGATCTTTTCTCATACCGGTAAACGCCTGAGTAAGGAAATGCGAAGCCTCCTGATTCCGACCATCCCGCTGAGCTAGAATGCCGCAGATCATGTCAGCCTCCCGAGGGTTGAACGCATTAAGCCGCCTGGCGAGGATTAGCGCCTTCTCGTTCCCCCCGGTGGCGTACGCAAGGGCAAGCAAAGCGGTCTCGGTGGGATAGACAGCTTGACGAGGTTGAGACTCCCACTCAGATATCATGCCCTGCATGTCGTCGTTGACATACCGCTCGAAGGCCTTCCTTCTGGTGGCAAGGGCCCGGTTCTCGCTTGCAGGCTGAGGTATCGCCAATTTGCGGATTGCGAACATCCCCATTCTCTGGTCTTCGACGCCATCCCAATCAACCCCTTCGAACTTCCCGGACGGACGATGGGCTCCAAGTGCAATGGCCATCTCACGGAGCCTATTGATTTCAAAACCGCCGAATCGTCCAAGTGTTCGGGAAAATCCGTATTCAATCAGATTGCGGTCATCGGTGTTCAGAAAATCGGCTCGGTCTCGAATCACTTCGTCCATGAGGCGCTCGCCGGCAATATACCGGGCCAATATGCCTTCGATATTCGTAGTTCGCCATGACACTGCAAACGCCGTACGGTAGGGTTCCTCTGTGATTCGTCTGCGAAGATGCGAGGCATCGTAGGTGAAAGGCCGGTTAGAGCAAAGGATAAGCATGTCCTGTGGTAGCGGCTGCCAGACTTCCACGTGCTTGAACACCGACCTCAGCGTTGCAAGGGCGGTAAAAACAGTCTCCTCGTCAACCTCGTAGCCTTGCAGCCATTGGATGAAGAAACCGTCGTCGTTCAGGCGATTACTCGTCGCCCGGTAAAACTCCTGTGTGAACAGGTTCGCAATACCGGCCCGATAGGGATTGGATGGTTCCGAGGCAATGATGTCGTATTTCATCTTGGTGGTGAGGAGCACTTCACGGGCGTCGTTATAAACGAAATGAACCTTCGGATTATTCAGCACGTCACCATTAACCTCGGCACAGCGGCGTGCCATTTCACTGATAGCCGGCTCGATCTCAACAACATCGACACGGTCAACCGATGGGATCTTACCCAGCCATCCTGCGGTTTCTCCCGTTCCCAGTCCGATGACAAGACACGTCCGGGGCTGGCTGTGGACGGTTGCCGCCAGAAGCCCCAGGCACATCTGCGTGCCGGCATCGCCAATCGAGTTTCCATCACTTTTGCCGTTGACCGCAAAGAAGTAGCCGTTGTTCGCTCCTATCGCCACTCCGGCCTCAATGCCATCGGCTTCCCATAGGATTACCTTACGCAAGTAATTCTTCCATTCTTGCATGGCATTGGCACTACGCACTTTAGGAAGCTGAGCGCGGCCAGCACCGATGCCGCTGTGTCGCCATACAGATGTTGGTCCCGTGAAGCCAAGAAGCAGAATTGCAATGGCTCCGATACCGAAAAGTGTCCAAGTATCCCGCTTAAGCGTCCGGTTTCGCCGGACTGTTATCGCAAGGCAGATGCAAAGACCTGCAACGATCCCTACGACAAGGCGCCAGGTACCAACGGCGGAGAGGAGCGTAAGCAGGCCGAATCCTCCGACTAGCGATCCGACGATACTGCCAAGGGTATTGAAAGCGTAAGTCCAGCCCACCTGCCGGCCGACATTCTTGTCTCCGTGGCCAAGAAGGGCGATCAAGAGGGGAAACTGCACTCCGCTGACGATTGACGCCGGCAGAACCACAATGGCTGAGATGGCCGACCATCCAAGCACTTCGCCCGCAAAACCGTGGGAGTTAAATTCGTGGAGGATGGCTGCGGCAATGGCCAAATTATCCCCAAGGGCGAAGGGAAGTGCCAGGAAAACAGCCTCCAGTCCGCACGTTGTTGTGAGCATCGCAATACTCGGGTTCCGCCTTCGGCAGATGAGCGGGTAGATGGTGGCACCCAAACCGATTCCGAGCAACGCCATGGATAATATCAACCCAAAGGTGTAAGTAGTTCCCCCGAGAATAGGTGCCAGCATCCGGTACCATACAAGCTCCATCAGCATGAATGCAAACCCCACGATTCCTGCCGAAGTGTATATAAGAACCGGATTGGGAAGAGGATCACCCTCGGTCTGTCCCTCCTGTTGCGACAATTTTTGTCGGGAGCCTTCCTGGAAAACGGGTTTTCGTTCCGCAGCCGTCCCGAAGTGATATCGCGACAATGCAAAAGCGGAGACCGCCACCGTCATATTCAGGGCGCAGGCTGACCAGAGTGTCCAGCGGGTGCCCAGTGCCGGAAGCATGGCAAAGGTGCTGGCCATTGCGCCCACAACCGCTCCAAGGGTGTTTACGCCGTAGAGTGCCGCTACGGTTAGCCGGTTCCTGTCTTCCGCCGGAGTGGCCGCCGCGATGGCCGCCGGGAGAGTTCCTCCCATCAATAGGGTCGGGATGAAAAGGATGAGGGCGGAAAGTGCGAGGCGGACGATGGTCGCACCTTGCACCCCAAGGGCCATTTGCCCGCCGAGTTGGATATACGTCGCCCGGACAGCATCGATCAGGAAGGGACTGAGTGCCGCCGCCAAGGTGATCGCAGCTTCCAGGAGAGCATAAAAAGCGAGAGGATTAGCCTTGGAGTCGGCCCGCTTGCCCAGCAATGCATTACCGATGCCGAGACCGCCCATGAAAATCGCCAGCACAGCAGCCGACGCAGAGGTTGTGCTTCCAAACACAAGCCGCAACTCACGAAGCCAAGTGACCTGATAGATTAAGGCGCACGCCCCTGAACCGGTCAAGAGAAGTCCCATATGGAACAGCCGGGACTTATTCATAAACTGATAAAATTTTTGATTTTCATTTTGACGGAAAGATAGCCAGACGTGGAGTATAAATCAAGCATGCCGTGGGAAAAATAGAATCGATTTGCCATCACAACCCGGGCATAATTTTCAGATTCATCTTTTGTCAACTGCGGAGGACTGACTCCGCGGTTCAATTGCGATAGGCATAATTGCTGCATTGGTGTTGTCGCCTGAATAATTCACGGGAATTTGAAATATCCGCTCTTGCGGACTACTTTCAATGCATTATGAAAAACACGATTCCAGACAGCAACAAGGTGGAAAATTACTTTGATATGGCGCTTTCCAGGCTCAATGCGCTCTTTGCACGCGGTCTGGTCGCGTATATCAGTGCGATTGTGTTAATTGTCCTCGCGATAAGCCTGGCCGTTTTTTTCTTCGTCAATTCTGCAGTGCCTAACACAATCACCATCACAACCGGACCGGATGGAAGCATGTTCAGGACGGTTGCCGAAAAATACAGGAAAATTCTGGCAAGGCAGGGAATCAAACTGAATGTTATTCCGTCAGACGGGGCAAGGGACAACCTGAAAAAACTTGCCAATCCTAAAATCCACGTAGATGTCGGTTTTGTGCAGGGCGGTGAAATAGACGGTGTCGACATCAGCAACCTGGTCTCGCTCGGAAGCGTTTCCTATCAGCCCCTCATGATCTTTTATCGCGGTGAAACCAAGACACTGCTTTCGGAATTCAAGGGCGAACGGCTGGATATAGGGCAGAAAGGCAGCGGCACATACACCTTGGCGCTGGCTCTCCTGAAGCTCAACGGCATTGAGCCGGGGGGTGACACAACCATTGTCAACACCGTTTCCGGAGATTTGGTGCAGGCTTTGACCGAGAGCCGGATAGACGCAATTTTCATGATGAGCGATTCCTATTCGATAGAGGTGATGAAAAAACTGGTGTATGCACCCGGCATTCATTTTTTCAACTTCACCCAGGCTGACGGCTACTCGCGCCGCATCACCTACCTGAGCAAGCTGGAGGTGCCCAGGGGTACATTCGACTTCGGCAGGGACATCCCCCATGAGGACGTGCGCCTGATTGCTACGACAGTCGAGCTTATCGCCCGTGACAATCTGCATCCTGCGCTCATAGACTTGCTGCTTGAAGCCGCCAAGGAGGTGCATAGTCCCGCAGCTATTTTCAAGAAAAGCGGAGAGTTTCCCGTTCCCCTGGAGCGTGAATTCCGCATTAGTCCTGAAGCCAGTCGCTACTACGCGTCGGGCAAGAGCTACCTTTATCGCACTTTCCCCTTTTGGCTCGCCAGCCTGATCAACCGTTCCATTGCGGCAATACTGCCCATTGCGATACTGCTGATACCGGGACTGAAGATCATCCCTGTAATTTACCGCTGGCGGATGAGATCCAGGGTTTACCGATGGTACAGGGTGCTGTTTGCACTGGAGCGCGATATGCTCAGTCCTTCGCTGGACGCCAGGAAACGTGAAGAACTTCTGAAACGTCTGGACCACATCGACAAGACTGTAAACAAGATAATAGTGCCGGCAGCCTTCGGCGATCTTCTCTATGCGCTGCGCGGACATATCAGCTTTGTCCGGGCCAGGCTCCTTTCGGAAAACTCCATCTCTTCGCAAGACTCGGAGTCGCAATTGAATAAAGGGAAACTCTAAAAATTGGCATATGGCGCGAGACAGGAGATAATGGTGAGCCGACAAGGAGTAAACGCCAGGAGCAGCCCCGTAGCGGGCTGTGACTGGATTTGCGACGAAGTCGGAATCCATAAGAATCTGTCTCCCTTCGGGTTGCGGTTCTTTTTGGCTCAAAGAAGAATGTTCCTCTCTC
>JBAZRS010000093.1:0-12396 GCA_041662825.1 Victivallales bacterium
TGGACAAGGTGCTCGACATGGCGACCGTGGGCGGGGGGCGTATCAGCTTGAACAGACGCTGACTTTGCGCATGTACCTGAAAAAACACCCTGAAGCGCTGCCGCGCCTGCGCCGTCTTCAGGAGGAAGGCCTCTTCGAAGTGCTGGGCGGCGGCGAGGCGATCATCGATGTCAACATGTGCATGTTTGAAACCATGGCGCGCAACTGGGCTTCCGGAACCAGATACTGCATCGACGTGCTGGGTCAGCGTCCCTTCCTGGCATCGCACTGCGACGGTTTCGGCTCGTCGGCGCAGTTCCCGCAGGTCATACGCGGCTGCGGATTTCGCGGCGTGGAAAACCTCTCATATGCAAAACCTGACAACGATTACTGGCGCGGCCTGGACGGCAGCACTGTATATTTCAGGAAAGCCTGGCCGGGCCAGTGGCACTTTTACGATCACTGCTATCATGAACCATGTCGGGTGTGCGATGGACATGGCATCGAGACCGGATGCAGTGAGTGCGGCAACACCGGCTTCGACATGCAGCAGAATTTCTTTCCTCCCTACGAGGCGCTGAAAGACGAAAATTTCCAGGACGGACTTTCTCTCTTCGCCGTAACATCGGAGGAGATGCTGCCGCCGGAATATATTCAGGATTTGATTTCAAAATGGGGCAAGGAACATCCTGAGATCCAGTACATCTGGGGGACACAGCGTCATCTTGCTCCTCTGCTTGAGGCGGATTTGAAACTGGTCGACGCGCCGCCTTCGGAACGCCTGTCTTCAACTGTGGAGAACAATCCGGCACAGACGGGATGCATGGTCACTTTGATAAAGAGCAAACTGGGCGCCCGTCGCAGCGAGGCTCTGTTCTATGGCGCGAAGCCGCAGTTGCGGCCGCAAGTTTCAGTGCCGGACTCTGCAGGAGCAACATCGAGCAGTGGCACGAGCTGTTTTCCGAGCTGTGCCTCTATCATTTTCACGATGCCGTCACCGGTACTCATCAGGAAGTTGCGGGTTGCGAACTTCGCGACCGGAGAAAGAATTTCGAATCGGCCGTGAACGGACTTGCTTCCGCAATGGTCAGCGGACGGAGTCCGTCCCAGATGTCGACGCTGCCAGGGCCCGGGCGGACCATACGTGTGTTCAATCCTCGCGCCGAAGCGAACGATGCCCTGCGCATCGAACTGCCTATTGCAGATTGGCGTGAGGCGGTCCCGCTGGTTGCCGAAACCGCCGACGGCAGGCGTTTTCCGGTTACGATGCCCTGGCACTCCTTCAGTTCAGAGGCGCCAGTAATGAAGTTCCCGATCATCCATGCCGTCGGAAGCTCAGCCCGGACCCGGCCCGAGAATGGTTCGGTATTTGTCGAGGTTGCCGGGCTTGATCCGCTGTCATGGACTGCAATGACCCTGCGAAATGCAGCCGCACCCAGCGAGATTGAGACACGGGAGCTCTCCAATGGTCGCATCCGGATAACACTCGGTGATAAGGGCGTGGATCAGGTCTGCGACCTGGAAACCGGAGCTGTCATGCGCGCTGATGAGGCTTTTCCGATCGGCGCATTGCGTCTTGACGAGGACGAGGGTGATCCCTGGGGGACAAGAAAAATCCCGGCATTCAGGGAGCCTCTTGCCGCCTATACTAAATTTCTAGGTGCTGCCCGTTTTGAGGGATACTCGGAGGCATGGTACTACGGCATATACGAGCCGAATCTGGGTTTTGGCCGTGAAAAGGACGCCATGGTGTTCGGACTGGAATGGCAAATTACGGTGCGCCTCCTGGACGGAGCCGACCGGGTTGACTTCGGCTACGAGATCTTCTGGAAGTCGGCAAACCGCAGGATCAGGGCGGTCTTTCCTACACAGTCGCCTACCGATACCGGCTGCTACTCGATTCCCGGCGGCTGGCTCGAGCGCAAGCGCTACGAACAGACGGGCACCGGCCTCTGGTCGCCAAACGGCGACTGGCCTGCATTGTATTTTGTTGCGACACAGGGCGCGGATCAGAAGGCGCCCGGCTGGGCGCTTGTCAATTACGGGACGCCGTCGGCGCGGATTGAGAACGGTCAGATGCAGGTGTCACTCCTGCGCTCCCCGGCTTTCGGACACTGCCTGGAGCGCTACGGCCAGAACTATCCGATGCCTACAGGAAACTTGCGCGATTCCGGCTGGCATCACTTCACGCTATCCCTTACTCCCCATGCCGGGGCAGGGGGCATGGCAAATCTGACGCGCCGTGCGGCGGCGCTGAATGCACGGCCGTTTTCCCTTGCGGATTTCGCAATATTGCCGCCTGATGCGGCGTGGCCAAATCTCAGCAGCGACAGTGTAACAATGGAATCCGCAAAACCGGTTTTCCTGCCTCCTCCAAAAGGTATTCCGGCCAACGCGGTCGTCCTGCGGCTCCTCAATCTTTCGGACAAATCCGCACAGGCGACTTTATCTCAGAAAGCCGCATCAGTTGTCATGATACGCGAATGCAATCTCCTTGAGGAACCGCAAGGGGAAACTTTTGAATTAAAGAGGGGACAGTCCAGAATCCTGGACTTTGATCCATTCAAGGCCCGGTCGTTTATAGTATGTAAGAAAGAATGAGCTGATTACAAAATGCAAGAGAATGTTGTTGCTGGAATATCTCTTGTTGGAGTTCACAGCTTTAGCGTGTCTAACTTGATTGTATAGGAAATTGTATTTTTTCATTTTCTTGTTCCGCAACGCGGATGAATATTATAGCATAGGGTTGCCCGAAAGGGCTACCCTATGAAATGTCATTACCATCAAGAGTATTCGCTGAAAGCGATACATAAAATCAATCTCAATGGTTTATTCATCGCTTTCAGCGAAAATCATTTTTGCTTGTTTATTTCTTCATAGGGTAGCTTCGCAACCCTATGCTATGTTATTCATCGCCTTTGGCGAATAGTTGAATATTCGATTATTCTGAAGTCCCGGCGAAGCCGCCTAAATTAATCGTATAGGAAATTGTATTTTTGGATCGCTGGCATCCTGCCGGCATCTTAAGAGCCACCAAGATGGTGGCGTTCCGTAAAAATCCCGGCGAAGCCGGTTAAGTCCTTTAATACGAAGACACGCTAAAGACAGCTGTGAACTCCAACAAAATTAATATTGGAAAGGGAATATGTCATGAAGAAGTCGAACCGGTTGATCAATTCATTTCCTGCAAGATGCTGGAAAGCCATGGCGGCGTCTGCTTTTTTCTCCGGAGCCCTGCTTATGGGATTCGCGGTTGATGCGGCCGAACCGGCGCCTGAAGGCGCAACGCTTGTCCGTGAGGAGCATGCCGGGCCGTTGGAATTGCGCGGCTATGGGCGGGTGTCGGCGCAGGGCTCTCTGTGGAAGCTCAAGGAAGGGCAGGTCTCGCTGGTGCGTTTCAGCTGCCAGGATGCGGAATCCGCACGCATGCTGGGATCGAAATACCGGGCTGATCTGCTTGCCTACGGTGCGGTGAAGATTGTTCAGACTCCTGCCGGTCTGGGCGGGACAGCCGTTGAAATCCGGCATGGCGGCAACTGGCTGCTGGGGCTCAAGGACAACGAACTGCTTGTCGCGTCGGCGCCGACGGTTAACGTACTGGCTGCTGCGGCCAAAGCCTGGGGTGCTGCAAAATGGCTGGCGGTTCCGGAGAACGCCTATCCGCGCTATCTTGACAATTTCGACAACGCCGGTCTCGGCATATGGTGGATGCCCACCACGAAAACCCCGGAGCAGATGGCCTGGATGAAGGACGAACCGGCAGTGGCGAATCTGCATGAACAATCCCTGGACAGAAGCCCCGCACCCGGCGTTTACGACCTGAGCGGCCCGCAGAACGCCATCACCCAGCTCCGCCAGATCGGCAAACCGTACCGGCACATGCTGTGGACCGGCAACGGCAACAATTCCTGGCTGAACTGGCTGCAGGAACCGGGGCGGAGTTTCGAGGAGCAGCCGACCGGATTCATGGGCAGGCGACTCTTCGAGGCCGGCGGATACCAGGTCACGCAGGTCATGTCCCCGGAAGGGCACGCCACCCTGAAGGAGTCGCTGATCCAGATGATGCGGCGCCAGGTGAACAACCCGGATCTTCTCGGCTGGATGGAACCGCACGGGGAGTTTTTCCTGGCTGATCCGGCATTTGTCCCGCCCGGCTGCGAATTCCGCTATCCGGCATATCTGCAACTGGTCAAACACTATTCGCTGAAGACGCTTTCCGAAGCCCACACCGGCAACCCCGGCGCATACGCCTCATGGAACGCGATACCATATCCCGACAGCGCCTATTTCGCCGGACGGCGCGGGCAGTTCCTGGATCTTGACGATCAGCCGTGGCGCTGGAAGCAGGGAAGTCTCGAGGACGGGGAAAAGACGGGCTGGTGCAAACCTGAATTCACGGATGCGGACTGGACGCTTGCGATGCGGGACGACATGCGCCTGCTCAGCCAGTGGAATGAAACTCGCATTCACCCGCTATGGTACCGTTTCAGCCATGAGATTCCTGAAGCATTCCTGAAATCCGGGAAGGATAAAATTTACCTGCATATCATGCCGTACACCGAAAATGCCGGCGGCGAACTGACGGTCTGGGTGAACGGAAAAGAGGTGGCGCGACGGCTCCGCGACATTAGCCATATCACAAGGCATGTGCAGGTGGACGTTTCCACCGCGCTGAAGCCTGGGAAAAACAGTTTTGCAGTCTATTCCAACGGCGGCCGGATCGCCTACCGGGTTTTCCTAAGCGGTCTGCCTGCGGAAAAGTTCCCGTTTAAGGATGCGCATCTTAACCGCCAGTTCCTCGACTCACGCGATTACGTGATCTGGGAGAAGTTCCAAACTCTGGAGGCGTTTCTCCGGGTCATGCGAAGTGTCGATCCCGTCCGCCCGATCAAGGTCATGACGCCGCACCTCTTCCAGGCCGAGGCCATGGAACTGTTCGAGCGCTACGGGGCCTATCCGCAACTCACCGGCGAAGGCGGCTGGTACCGCCCGATGCATTACAAGGGCTACAGTTCTCTCCGGCGGCTGCCCGGATCCAGCGAACCCGGAGGCGCAGCCCCGAACGCAAAGGCCACCCAGAACATGTTCGCAATGATCTTCTGGGAATCGCAGGACTGTCACGACTATGTGTTCGATCTCTCCCGCGACCTTTGGCCGTACAAGGATGTGGTCCAGTGGTGGACCGATAAGAAACAGCTGCTGCGCACCTTGGGCAAGACCGATTTCGCGGAGTTCAAACTGGGCGTGCTCAGGGATCTGCAGCAGAGCGAGCGTTATGACAACGGTGCGATCTGGAACTGGGACATGTCCCGCGGCCCGCTGCCCTCACTGGGGCTTACTCCGGTGCTGGTCGACGGTCTGGAGTTTGAGAAAGGTCTGGCAGACTCGCTGCCCGTCATCATCGATTGCGCCACAACCGTCATGACGCCCGCAATGGTGGACAGCGTCCGCCGCTATGTTGCAAAAGGCGGTGTTTTCATCGCCCAACATCACAGCGGCCAGCACAGCCCGGAAAAGCCGGACACCTGGGTGCTACCGGCAGCTTTCGGACTGAAGGTGGAACCAAAGCTGATCACACAGGACAATCATCACAAATGGCCGCTCGGGAAAATCCGTTTCAGTCCAGAGCAGACGCTGTTCCCGAGCTTGCGCGGGAAGGTCTGCGAAGGCAGCGGAGTTGCCATCGACTATCAGGACAATTCCTATACCGGCGCTGTTGGCTTGCGCGGCGGCGGCGACGCGGTATCATCTCTGGCCCAGTGGGAGGACGGTTCCATGGCGGTGGCGCAGGTCCGTCACGGCGATGGCCGCTTCATCATGCTTGGAACACCGTTCTACCTGCGCTTCAGGGATGTCAACGGCAAATGGCTGAATGACGCCGAACGTCAGAAACTTGTCGAGGAAATGCTGGCGTCACTCGGTGTCCGCCGCGACACCTCCGTGGGTGATGAACGCGTCTGGCTGGAGCGCCGCGAAAGCAAGAACGGGCTTTACGACACATATATGGCCTGCGCCATGGGCGTCAGCGGAAACGACTGGAAACTCGAGGATAAAATCGAGTCCGAACTGAATGTGCGGCGCACGGGACCGGCAGGCGTAATCGAAACCACTGCCGACGCAGTTCCCGATGTGACTGCGACATTTGCAGACGGACAGCTGCGTCTGGGCAAACAGGCTTTTTCCCCGTATCAGGTGCGGCAGTTCGCCGTGGTCCGGGACTCTGCCGGTATTGACGGACCGCTGCACTGGCTTGAAGTCCAGCGCCGGCAGTGGCGCGCACTGACCCCGGTGCCGCCGTCCCTGGCGGATGCGATTTCCGCAGAGGCTGCGAAGATCGCAGAAGCCCGCGGTGAAGCCGGACTCGACCTCAATGGCGGCTGGCGGGTGCGTAGAAATCCGGCAAATGTCAGTGACAGTTCCTGGATTACTGCGGATACCGGCACGGCTGAGTGGAGTGACGGCGCCATGGGTTCCTGGCTGACGCTCGGCTGGCCGGAAACGACCTGCGCCCAGTACCGCAAACATGTTGAAGTGCCGGCCGCCTGGCGCGACGGGAAATCCCGCATCCTGCTCGGGATGACCGGCTATTGGCAGCACGGCATCCGTGAACGTGGCAGCATCTGGGTTGACGGCAAACTGCGCGACGCCGCGTTGCAGAGGATGTTCATGATCGACGTGACTGCGGAATCTTCCGACGGCACGCTTGATCTTGCACTTCAGGTCGAAAGCAAAGCAATTGAAGGAGGGCCGATGGGAACGCTTTTCCTGCGCCGCAGCATCAAGCCTTCCCAGACGATTGAGCTGAATGACGGCTGGACGCAGCTTCAGGACTGGGCACACGACGGCGGACCGCTGTCGCTGCCGCTGGACGGCAAAACCAAGATTTTCGGACTGAAACGGACAGTGAAAATCCCGGCGGACTGGGCCGGCCGCACTGTGCGCCTGGTGATAGAGCATTCCGCAACAGCCTTTCACGGTCAGGTCGAGGGCATCATCGTCAACCGCAGCGGCTACAGGCGGACGCACGAATGGTTCCCGGTCGGGTTCCGTCTGGACCGCTGGCTGAAGCCGGGTGAGGACAACGAGATAGTTCTGCTCGGATTTCTGCACCTGGAAAAGGATTACAAGGGTTTTCCCGCGCTGGTCAGCAAGATCCGTTTGGAAGTGCAGTGATTCGTCTTTAAGGTAGGCATGGGAATTTCAAGACGGAACGCCGGAATCTTGCAGGCATTCTTAATTAAACGCTAAGGAATTTCAAAGTTGTGAAGAAGCAATGAAGATAATCTAAGAACATGCCTTGCGGCATTAACTACAAACCAATGGCAAGATTTGGAATTAGTTAGTAGTTAAGCCCGCAAGGGCTGTTCTTTTTCTTTGGGCATTTAAAGTTGCGGCGCTTCCTTACCCGTCGGATGACTGGGGTGGCCGCCTAATTTAAAAAGTTGATTGTCAATATTGTGGAATCTACATAAATAAAGTTAAGGAGATGTATTATGGGATGTGGAATCAAGTTTTATACCGCTTATGGGCGTAGGGCGAAAGGGATGAATGCGGCGGCCGGTTTTGCCGCCGCCTGTGTCTGGAGTATTATGGTGTTGTCTGCCTGGACGGCGACGGCGGTGTCGGTTGACTTGCCATATGCCGTACATTCCGAAAAGCAGGCGCAGTTATTTGCTCTGACTGCCGGTGAGCAGGATTTCGGGAAGGCCGCTCTCTCCTGGTCCGAGAATTCCCTCATTCTGGAGGTTACGGTTAAAGACGAGACGCCTGTGTCTCTCGCGGATGCCGGAGTCGGCATTACCGAGGCGTACCGCGCAGACTCTGTGGAATTCTGGATAAACCGTCACCAGTTCGTGGCGGTGGAGACTTCCGCTGGCGGCGGACTATGGGACTATTTGTACGACATGCAGATTGAAAAGGCAAAGGTGACCCGTCAAACCATTCCCGGCGGATATCGCATGCGTGTGGAGGCACCGTGGGCCGCGCTTGGTCTTGCTCCGAGTTCCGGTATGAACTTCCAATTCGCAATGCAGATAAATGACCGGCAGCGGCTCAAGACCGATAAGGGCTGGAAGGACAGTGTACGCCAGACGCTCTTTCCTGTCGGCGCAGTATGGGATCGGCCAAGCACTTACGGCACGGTTTTCCTTGCCAGCACAGATCCTGGAAAAACGAGCGCCGCCGCACCGGCTCCGTTTGCCGCGCTGGAGATCCGGACTTATGCATACCGCCGTGCGGCCGACGCCGTTGTCAAACGCCTGCCGCCGTTTGTGGATTCCGCAATCAGGCTGGTCTGCCGTCGCGCTGACGGCACGGTTATGTCGGACAATCCTGTTCCGTCAGGTGCGGGAACTATGCTGATGGAACTGGCGTGGGATGAGAAAAACTCCGGAATGTTCACAGCTGAATTGTGGCTCGTATCCGGGGAAAAACGTTTTGGTCCGGTCTCCGAACCTTATTTCTGTTCGGGTGCCGCAACTATCGCAGAATATCGTTCCAACCGCAAAGCCCCTGCGGATCTCGCAAGTTTCTGGCAGAAAAAACTGGCCGCGATGCGCGAAGTTCCGATGCAGGCCGAAGTCGAAACAATGCCTTCAGCACGCCCCGACGTAATTGTGGAAAAAATCAAACTGCGCAATCACCGTGGAAATCCGATGCAGGTCATTGTTACTCGCAAAAAGAGTGATGAAGGCAAGAGGGCGGCACATCTAAACGTTTACCCGCCGATGCGGGATGACAAACCAGAATGGCCCCGTCAGGGCTCACTCGGGCTCACCTTCTGCGGCTCGCTCCAGGGAGCCTGCCGTCTGCCAGGTCAGGAACATGACGAGGAGCTCTGGGCGAACTCTGAAAACTTGGACGAATGTTACTGGCTGGATGTCGTGCTTGACGGTGTGCGTGCAATGGATTACGTGGCGACACGCTCTGACAGCAACGGCCAGATTGTTGTTTCCGGCGGCAGCCGCGGCGGATGGTACACGCTGGCATTGGCGGCAGTTGCGCCCGACCGTGTTGCGCTGGCGCGTTTCACATCGCCCTGTTATTCGGATGTGACAATGAACCGGCAGCTCGGATACGGTTCCGCCGCAACAGAGATTTATAAGCGCTTCGAATGCGACCGTGTGAAGACTGGCGGACGCGTGTTCGCAAACTTCCAGTATTTTGATCCGCTTTTCCTGGCGGAGATGATCCGCACGCCTGTTGTGTTCAGCGCGGGATTGCAGGACAACATCTGCTCCGCCATCGGCATGACCGCCGCAGCCAACCGCATGCCGAAGGAGTTCTGCACTTTCATACTGGATTCCGAAGGCCATCACGGCGGATCACCATGGATGGGCCCGATAATAAGGAGCGCGGAGCAAGGGGTGATGAAACATAAGTAACGCGGGGGTATCACCCCGCGAAAATTGAATCTCGGGATGCTGTCCCGAGTTACATTTGAACGGAAAATATGGCGGTAATATTTCTTGTTGGAGTTCACAGCTTTAGCGTGTCTTTTATCCTGTGTTTGAGAATTCTGTATGTAAATGCACGGACGTGATGCTGGTAGTAAAATAAAAATAATACGGGGACACGCTAAAGCTGTGAACTCCAACTAATAAAAAATATGGAAAGGAAAATAACAATGAAGATGTTGAACTATTTCTATTCATCTATGTCCTCGTGTTCTAAAGCAGTTTCTGCCCCTGTTTTTATTGCAGCCGGCGCGTTTTTCATCGGTCCATCGGCCTGGGCGTTCTGGGACTCACCAATGAAAATCCCGTCAGCTCCGCCGGCGGGGATGAGCGAATTGCGCAAGACTGCCCTGCCGAGCATGCCGCTTCGCGGCTACGGTTCACTTTCAGGTGACTCTGTTATCTATGTAAACAGTTCAGGGGCGCAATCATCTCTGCTCTTCATCCAGTGCGAGGACGAGGGGAAGGCGAAAATAGTTCACGCAAAATATTTAAGCGACCTGCATGCGCTCTTGCCGGTCAAGGATGATTCGATTAAGGTCGGTGCCGTGACGGTTCCGGTGGTCAACGTGCCGGATCAGGGTATTGTCACAGCATTCCGTAAAGGTAAACAGGTCTGTGTCGCCACCGGCGCGGATGCCGCAGGGCTGAAATTGCTTGTCGGTGCGCAGAAAGGCTTGTTGGAAGGTGCGGAATTCGTCCCCAGCGGCACGGTGCCGATGTTTCTGGACTCCTGGGACAAGTACGGTTTCCGTTTTTATTACAGGCCAGGTGAAGTGCCTCCTCCAAAGGCTGGTGAAAAGAAAGTTGAGTGGAAAAACTACAATGTGCTGGGCGAATTCGATTTTGCGAAGAAGAATAACAGCTGCGGTTTTGTCTTCTGGCAGAATGAGGATCAATGTGATTTCGCCGAGGGGATGCGGAACAACAAGGACTGGGAATATGCCGCGAAAGCCTGCGCCAACCGCTCGTTGCCGGTGATTGTCAACTCAAGTGCGGCGAGTCCGACATGGCAGGTCAACCGCTTCCGCGACCAGACGCAATGGAAGATGCCCGGATACTGCGGCGGATTTTACACCCCGTGCGACGCAGGCCATGCCGGCAACAGACAACTCGCCTGGAGCGCTGAAGAGGGTTTGAATGCGACACTGTCGAACCTGCAGAAAACATGGCGGGCGTATTCAAAACTGCCGACCACCATCGAATACCTGGAGCCGCACGGCGAGTTGCGCCACGGCGACCATGACATCCTCAACGAGTTCGGGCCGCAGGCCGACAAGACGTTCCGCGCGTTTCTGAAAGAGACATACGGCGATCTTCCGGCAGTGAACAAACGCTGGTTCGGGAAACCTGATGTGCTGAAAACCTGGGACGATGTGCGTGTGCCTGAACTTGTGAAGTTCCTCGGTTACTCCGACGCGGCCATTGACCTGGGTGGTGAATGGAGGTATCAGTTCGAAGAGTTCAAGGACGGGAAAGCGCGCCCCACCAATCCTGCCCCGGAGGCGTGGTATCTCCCGGCAACTCCGGATTCTGAATGGCCGTCGGTCACAGCGCCGCAGTCCGATATACAGATGTTCATGCCGCGCAGACCCGCCGTATGGCGCCGCCATTTCACTTTGCCTGCAGACTGGAAAGCCGACAAGCCGAAGGTCTGGCTCTATGTCTTCTCCCTCAACAGGGCGGAAAAGGAGGCGTCGCCGATCTATCTGAACGGGAAAAAGATCGCAGAACCTGTCATCGACCGCAATATCAGGCCGGTGGTGGTTGAGGTGAGTGACGCACTCAAGGCCGGAGACAATCTGCTTTCCCTGCGCCTTCCCGCGAATTTCCTCGGATACCGCGTCTACCTCACGGGGAAAGCTCCTGCCCAGTATCCCTTCCTCGGCGAACAACTTAACGCCCAGTGGGCCGACTTCATCCGCTGGCACGCCCGCATCCGGCAGGATTCAGTCCGTCGCAGCATAGAGGCGATCCGGGAGGTGGAGCCTGACCGTTCGGTGGTCTGCATGGCTCCGGACTCTTTCATCAGCCAGATCGAGGAGCTCTGCCAGGACTACGGCGCCCACTTCCACAACACCGGTTACATGGCCGGCTGGTGGGCAGAACCTCTGCCGATGATGATGCGCGCCGCCGACATGCCGTTCTCCGCCGAACCGGGAAATCCCGCACACAATCTGCCGGAGTTCAAAGGCGCGCTCGGACACTGGTTGACAGAGGGTGTCAACGCCATCCATTATTTCATCCATGTCGGCGACATATACTGGCAGGACGAGATCCGAACATGGTTCGAGGATAACCAGGCTATCATCGGCGCATTCGGGAAAATGCACGTTCCCAAGGCCGAGGTCGCCATGCTCTACGGCGACGATGTGAACAACCTGACCGGCTGGCCGTGGAATGGCTCCGGCTCCGGATATGTTTCCTGCCAGTACAATGTGGCCCTCCACAAGGAATATCATGTTGACGGCGTATCCGACAAGGACTTTGCCAGGGGATTTGCCGACGCTTACAAGGTGATTCTCGACACCAACACATGCATCATGGGAGAGAAGACTGTCGACGGAATTGAAGAGTGGATAAAGCGGGGAGGGGTGTTTGTGGCTATCGGCGAGACCGGACGCCATACTCCGGAGAAGGCCGACAGCTGGCCGATCAGCCGGCTTACCGGGTACAAGGTGCTGAAAATCAAAAATCATCCCGAATGGCAGGACATCAAGTTTGTTGACGGGCAGGGGATTTACCAGCCCGAGGCTTGGGACAAAGGCGCGCTGAAGAGCGTCGGACAGGAAATGGAACCCGTCGCCAAGGACTGTATTCCCCTTGCCCTATGGCCTAACGGGACAGTGGCGATCGGGATGCGGAAGATAGGCAAGGGCATGATCATTGATATCGGCTGCAATGCCAACAAGCCGCTGATCCTGCGCCAGATTCTCGAATCGCTGAAGATAAAACAGATCCC
>JBAZRS010000094.1:0-5703 GCA_041662825.1 Victivallales bacterium
AAGGTTGCCGATGCTTGGTTCTCTTGCTGAAAGCTTCTTGCCCCAGCCTTCAGATCCCAGATCGGATGTCCCGTGCATCCAGGCGAACCAGATGATGCCCGACCAGTCCTGAAACGACCCATATGAAGAAATGGCCATGGGAAGCATGGAGCGTACCGGCTTCCTCTCTTCAGTCAGTTTAAGGTTTTCACTCTGGTTCAGTTCCCCCACGATGAACGGCTTGTCGGTCAGGGCGTTTTTAGTCAGATACTCCATGAAATCCGGGTTTTTTGCCACCAACGGGTCATAGTATCCGTGGTTTTCGGTTACACCGTCAATCTTCGAACGGAATCTGACGTTGTCGTCTCCCCTGAAGAGGTTTGTGAAGAGGACAGGAGCCTCGCAGCCGGCTTCGCGGATCACCTTCTGCATGCGCCTGTCATATGCCTCATCAAGTGAATTGCAGAACTCGGCAAAACATTTCCTCTGTTCGGCCGTCTTCGCCTTGTTGAGATCAAACTGCTCAATCCCGTGCGCCTTCGCATAATCTTTCAGCATCGAATTGAGCTTCTTCATCCAATATTCGGGAAAAGTGTTGCCGCAGATAAGCGTATAGGCGCTGGTGAACTCATTGATGAGTTCCACCGTGAGAACCTGAGGATCCTTGCCGTAGGCGATGCCAGTATATGGATTTACATGTGTAAGGAAATACTTGGAAAATTCGACATTGAGAAGGAAACACCGTTCATCGAAGACAGGGAGCATCTTGCGCGGATCGAACGCCTTTTTCCAATTCCAGTGATTCAATTCATCTACCGCATCCGCCCACTCCCCGTCATCCTGATCTGACACATGCAGGATTGATACGTCCTCAGGCATGTAAGATCTGGTTCCGTGAAGGGTGATGGAAAGGTATATGTTTTTCTCGCGCAACCTGGCGTTCAGGTAGTCAAAGCGATCCCATGCCTTCAGATTAGGCGTGCGTGAATTGCCGTCGTATGTAAGTAGTGAAAAACAATCTGCGGGACACCAATCCTTGCTTATCCGGAGATTATGATGGGGCCTCACTATGTTGACACCCAGGGAGGAAAGGTTGTCGGCAGTCTTGTCTGCCAAGTCGCGGTCGGGATAGAAGGAGACAAGGTTCATCCCCCAGAAGTTCACCTGTTTCCCATCGGTCCCGAAAAAATTCTTACCTTTCGGGCGGACTGTCGGGAGAGATTTCACCTTAGCCAATGTAGCCGTGATGAGAGCCTGATCCTGCTCAAACTTCTGCGGCTTCGGTGGAGGCGCCTTCACTCTCTGGGGCGGCTTGGCATCCCTGTTATAGACTACGGCAAGCGGATCCGATGAGGGTACCCTCTTAATGGAAAATTCTATATTCGATTCCGTAATAGACCCTTTACCGGGGTTGAATAAAAGCTGCAGGGCGCAGCTTTCAGCCCCGTATTGCCTGACATCCTGCAAATATGGCTTGACATTGCCTTCAATAACAAGTGTTCCTCCCTGTTTCAACGGGATGCGCACCGAGGACAGGTTCTCCACACCTTTTTTCATGATGTAGAGGTGCTCCCCCTTGGACCACCATGGCACTTCACATTCCTCTTTGTCAAAAAAGATCTTTTGCCCCCTGTAATCTGTGACAGGCAGGGTCATTGAAAGCGACAGCACCCTCGTTTCCTTGACGGGCGTCCCTTTCAGCTGCGCCTTATAGGTCACCTTGTCGACATTCACTTTCCTTATCTCCTGTGTAAAACCGTAGTTGCCGGCACCGGTTTTGAAGATTCCCATGACCTCGTGAATGTCTGGGGCGGATTTGGGATAATCCTTTTCAACGGCCAGGTCGCGAGTGTATGCCGGCGCCCAATTCTCATCCTTATGAAGGACCGTGAACTGGATGCCCCCGATTGAGAACTGCCCGTTCTTCTCCAGCTTCATGTCAGCAAGGAGCGACTGTGATGCAGGCTCCTCTGCTTTGGCCTGCTGCTGCGCAAATGTGTTCCCTGAGGCAGAGAACAACACTCCCGCTGCGATTAAGATTGCTCCTGTTTTCATAAACATCCTGTGTCCTTAATTGCCGTAGCGGGGATCCACATAGGTGATGTAGTAACTGTTGCTCCAGGCATTGTCCCTGTATGGCATCCCGGTGAGCATCCTTACGCTGCCGTCCAGAAAAAGCACCTGGTAGTTTCCCCATCCGTGATATTTCTTCACTGTTGAAAGATTTCCGTAGACACCTACGCGCGGGCTGTCTATAAGCATTCCGAGCTTATAATCCTTGCTCCCTTTCAGCGGACCGTAAAAAGAGTTGCTGATTCTGAAGACATAATCGGAATTCGCATTGACATTCGGCGCATTGGCAGTGATGTCTATGGTGTACAGTCCTCCGTTACCGATGGCGGAAGGGCACTGGAAAAGCTTGCTGTCCGGCAGATATGAGTTTGATATGAGTACACCGAAACTGTTCCACCCATCATATCTTGGATGGGCCGCGGGACCTCTGTAAAAATTTGTTATTCCTCCGTCAGCACCCTCCACCCAGGTGTAGTCGTCGTAGTCTCCCAAGTAAGAAATCTGGGCAATCCCAATCTGTTTCAAGTTGTTCAGACATACCGATTGCTTCGCCTTTTCCTTGGCTTTGCTCAATGCGGGCAGCAGCATTGCCGCCAGTATTGCGATTATCGCTATTACAACCAGGAGCTCGATTAATGTGAAGTCAAATCTCCTTTTCATCTGTATTTCCTCCAGTTTATATTTTTATTTACAAACACCGCAACCGCAACTGTCCCTGATAATCAGGGAGTTCTTTAGTATAATTCCTGAATTACCGTTCATTCCCGTGTTCTTCTGTTTCAAAATCTGTCTCGCCGCCTCGTAGCCAAGTTCGTATACAGGCTGGTGCACAGCAGTAATTGTCGGATTGGAATATTCTGAAACTACCGGGAAGTCTCCATAGGCGACAAGCAGTACGTCAGCCGGAACATCAAGCCCGTGCTGTCTCAGGCGCTTCAATGATTCAATCGTGTTTTTGCATCCGTATATTATCATGGAATCAAAGGAGACTTTCATGTCAACAAGTTCATCGACCAGCATCGACATTGTAACCCCTTTTCTGGATGGAAGAAAAAGCTTCTCGTCAATCCCGATCCCGCTTTCCTTCAGTCCCTTCTTATGTCCGTCGATAATGTCAAGGCAGTACGGCTGGGCGACCGGGTCGCCTCCGAGGATCGCAGTCCTTTTGCGGGAATGTTTTTTGATCAGGTGCAGGATTGTCTCGTAGCCCGATGTGAAATGATCGGTATTCACAAAAGGGATCCCCCCCGACGCCTTGGGCTTCCCGATCAGCACCGCAGGGCATTTGAAGGCTTTTATCGCCTCCTCGTCTTTTTCGGTCGGGATGTAGTTCACCGCTATGATCCCCGAACTAAGCATTTTTCTTGCAGCTGGATCCTTAAGACAACTTTCAATTGTGCTTTTCCCATGTAGGGGAAAAAGCCTGAGATGACGGGAATTAACCCCGAAGCAGTCGCTTATGCCGCTGATGACTTGCCCGAGGAAAGGGTCTTTAAATGCATCCCTGGGGACGAAAGGGTAAACGAGATTAAAAGTGGAGGAATCATCACCCTCTCCTGTACTCTTTTCCGCCACAAAAGTTCCCTTGCCCTGCCTCTTGTAGACCGAACCTTCCCTGACAAGCTCGTCAAGACTTCTCTTTATGGTGATGATGCTTACATTGAACTTTTCAGCCAGCTTGCTTTCGGAAAGAAGCTGATCCCCGGGTTCAAGCCGTTCAATCAGCCCCTCAATATGCCGCCGGATCTGGGCCGTCTTAGTTAAAACCGTTATATTTTCTGAGCTTATCATGTGATTCACCGTATAAGATAAATTGCTTCATTAGTCATTATAAACATAATATATTATATGATAAGTTTATAATATGTCAATAGCTGTTTGAGATAATCTTGGAAAATTTTAAATGGCGGTAAGGGGCTTGCCAATTTATATATCGTAATCTGAACTGCAATTGCTAATCGTCTCGAAATAAAATAGAGACCCCAACGGATTTATCCCGTTGGTGAATAAGATTGGGGGGGTTAGGGGCGAGCGTCACTCTGCTGACGCGTTCTTTTCCAAATGAATACAACTCGGTATTATTTCTTTACAGATATACCGCCGGAAATATTGTAGCCTCCGCTCTCCCTTGAATACTCGAAAGGACGCCCGGTCAATTCACTGACGGGCATTGCAGGCATGAACTGCGTGGAGAGTTGCTCGATTTTATCCGGATACTCTTTTTTAAGGTTTTTGTATTCCTCTAGCGCCAGCATTAGTCGCATCTCCTGAGAACGCGTGCTCATTTCGGCAGTTTTAAGACGCATCCTTCCAAGCGCAGGACAGAGTAGTCTGCTTAAGAAACAGTATTTTGGAAGGCTTTTAATCATTTCATCGCCGGCTTTCTCCATACTGAATGCAATCTTATAATACGGCTGATTGAATTCAGCGTTGTAACGTTCCATTATTTTCAGGTATTCCAGGTAGTCCTTCTTGGCAAATGGCTTGAAAATGTACATGAATGGCATGAAATATCCGGTGTTGGGTGAGTTTGTCATACCGATGATTTCAGAGGTGTTCAAGCTACCGGAAAGCAATCTCTCATACACCCAGCCTCCAAGACAGATCCTTTCCGCGTTGATGGCGTTTCTCATAGACTGAGCGTATGCGATTCTATCCGGAGTCAGCTCCAAAATGAGTTTCCCAGCCTGCTCATCACTTATCCCATAGCGTGGCAGATTGTAAGCAATAAAGTCAAAGTAGCTGTTGTAGCCGGCGAAATACACCAGTTGTGAAATCAGCAGAGGTTCTGTTTTCAGCTGGGAGTTAAGCTTAAAACCTGTAAGTATGGTTTCCCAGCCCTTCTCACGCCGCCCTTCATGCAGTTCCATCTCCGCCTTCAGGCGCATCAGCCTGGAAATGCTCCTCACGCATCCCAGATGAGGCAGAAGCAATGCCGGTCCGTCTTCATAGTTGAGATCGAAGTTTACGCCAGGTTTGGAGGCGGCCTTCTGGCAGAGTTCATAGATCTGCCTAAAAGACTCCTTGTCCAGGATCTCGCCGATCCTCGCCGAATTCTTCCTGCACTGTCCTTCATAATCCTCCATAGTCTTGCTCGAAAGACAGAGTGCATTCAGCTCTTTCAGGTCCTTTCCGTCACCACCGGAACTTTTCTTGGAGAAAGTGCCGTCAGTCATAAGCGAGAATATCTGCATGTATTCTGCGCTTGCGTTATCTGAAGGAGCCAAAACTGCCGGGCTTATGTCCTTTATCGTCATGGGTTCGCCTGAATTCTTGAGCTTTTCCAGTTCGCGATTAAGCTCTCCTCCCCATTTGATGTTCAGGATCATGTAAGAGATTGCGAATATCGCAAAAAGAGCCAGCAGAAATCCACCGACAATCAGAAGAAACTTTTTAAACCGTCCGTTGTTGAGATTCATGATTCTCTTAATTTATGTATAAGACAAATTACAGCCCCAGGCCGGGTTCGTCTTCGTGTTTTGAATGGGATTTCGGGATGAACGGGGAGAATTTCTTGTAGAGTTCATCGAGTTTGGCGAGATAGTACAGGGTGTTTTCGTTCCGGCCCACCTGTGAGGCGGGTGCGTCTTTCAGTAAGCATGAGTTGTCAACAACTGACACGTTTTTCTTTGTGCCGGTCACGTAAAAGGA
>JBAZRS010000094.1:5713-12341 GCA_041662825.1 Victivallales bacterium
CCGGCGCGGTAATCCCGTCCTGACTTGGTCGCAAGTTCGTATGCCGCGCTGCGTTTCCCTCCGCCTTCCGCTATTCCCCGTTTATATGAGTCCAGGGAATCCTGAAGTGTTTCCGATTTTGCGAACTTCGCAACGGGCCATTTTCTTTCTGTGATGGCTGCTCGGAAATCAGTTGTCATTTTTTCTATCGAGTCGAAATCCTCCTTCAGCAGATATTCGATAACCTTCTTCATGTATTCGCGCTGGAAGGGTTCGAGTCCGCGCGACTTCAGGGCTGCACCCGTCATGGATATTTCAGCATCCTTGGAGAGTACAGCATAATTTTTGCTCTTATAGCAGAACATTGAGGGATAGACAGCATCAAGCTCGACTTCTATGCCTTTGGGAAGCGTCTTCTGGATTCTGTCTTTCATCGCATCGGGATCTTTTACGTCTGGCGGCGGCTGGAAATAAATACCGTCAGTGTCAATCTCAATGACATTGGCCTTGCTGTCCTTCAGGAATTCAACCATCGAACTGAGGATGTCCCTACCGCTTCCGGTAACGGCTTCCGCCATGGTGTAATCGTTGAATGTCCCCTGTGAAAAACCGAGATATCCGTAGAAGGAGTTTATGAGAATCTTGAAGGTTGTCTGAAGCGAATAATAATGATCCTTCTCCTCTTTTGTTTTCGAAGCCCTTTCCGCATCCTTCGCCATCAGCCTGAATTCGCGCAGATTTGAGAGGAAAAATGGGAATATCTTCAAACTGTCCCTCTTGGGGAACCAGGATTCGGCGAGGATGATGGACGGATACAGGGAGCGGATATCGCAGTGCCATACGTTTTCGAAGACGCCCGACATGAAGGCCTCCGTCAATGCTCCCGAAAAACTGCGACTCGGCTCCGGAACCGGGATCGAATGTTCCTTTTCCAGATATGCGGCGACAAGCATCGAGTCGATCCTTGTCGCATTTCCGCGCACGGTGCAGTTCTGATATGAATACGGAATGAGCTGTGTCTGATAGAAATAGCTTGGAGAAAGTATCTCCGCGATTGCGCGCGTCTCCCTCACATCGTCAAGGGCGTATTTTTTCAGATGTTCACGGTCCTTATGGAACATGGAGGATATATCTCCGCCGTCGATGTAGGTTCTGTTCTTGGCGGCGACGCCGAAGTGTTTTGCAATGGATTTGAGACCGTAATCCTCGAGTTCGCGGTAGGTGATGTCATAAAACTGCGCAAGGAAATAGGTGTCGATTATGTGCCGCCCGTAAATGTCGTATCTGGTGTAGTTTATGGTGCGTTCCGCGATTGATATCCTTGAAGCGCGGCTGCCGGTTGCGCTCCCGTCACGGCCGAGGTTGAGTTTGACCTTGTGCCGTTTCGCACGGGTATGTATGAAAGGGAGATCAAAACGGAAAATGTTGTGCCCTTCGATTATATCGGGATCGCGCTCGTTTACTGTCTCGACGAATTTCTCCAGCAGTTCCTTTTCGGAGTAGGGCTCTTCAAGGACGAGGACTTTCTCCCAGCCGGTGTTGTCGCAGAAGCTTATCATCGCTATTTTGTCGCCTTCGCGTTCAGCATTCGGGAACTCGAATCCCTCCGTCAGAAGTGTCTCAATGTCGAACTGAAGCCTGCGTGTATCGCTGAAAGTCATGTTCCTGAAGAGCCTGAACTGTTCGGAAGTCAGGAGCTGCTGCGTGTCGTCGTTGAAAAGCCTGAAAGGGGCGGACGGCGAAGTCGGGTTGAATCCAGTGGACTTCTTCATGAACTTGATGGCGCTTTCGTAGTCTGCTGAGTTTGCGAATTTCGCAATGTAGCAGAAGACGGCGTCGCCCTTGAGTTTGACGGTCTCGAATTCGAGGTTTGATCCCTTGAGCACCACGGGGTTTGCAAGGAGCATGAACGGATGAAAGGGGATTTCCTTTTTCTCGAGTTTGTCGTCGTGGCGTATGAATATGACAGCTTTCCCGTCTTCGCCCGGTTCTGCGGCGACAACCCGGTCAAATTTCGAGGGGACAAGATTTTCCAGATTGAATTTCATCTTGAAATATAACCACGGAAAAGCGGAATGCACGGGAGAAACAGGGTTTTAACCGCCATTAAGGAGTTTGGCGGTTCATGGAAATTTCGGGCTGCTGCGCCTTCTTGTAAACCTTGACTATCAATGTTATAATTAAAATTCCCATAACTCATCAATTCATTGGTTCAGAAGCCTATGGGACGATGGCGGCCAGGAAAGGGCATTTCATGCGTCTTGACGACAAAACAATTCTCTCGATAGCCAGAAACTGCCTCTCGGTGGAAAAAACTGAAAACGGCCTTCTTCCAATACGTTTCACAGAGAGACAACTTGAAACCTATTACTCGCAGGAAGCCTGGAAAATCCGATCCCGCTGTCCTTCAGGGGTCTGCCTTGACATGGTTAGCGACACCGGCTCGATAGCTATTGATTACGAAACCGGGGGCAGGGCGCGCAACTGGGCATATTTTGATCTTTATGTTGACGGAGCGCTCACTGCGCACGCAGGAAACAGGCAGGCCCCGGTCCGGGACCGTGCAGAGTTCACCTTCTCAGGGGAAAAAAAGGAACGCCGTATCACGATCTACCTGCCGCATTGTATTGAGATCTTCATCAGGGGAATTGAAGTACATGACAATGCGCGTGTCTGCCCGGCTCCCCTTCAGCCGCGAAAACTGCTTATGCTTGGGGATTCGATAACCCAGGGAATGGAGGCCTTGCATCCTTCGTCAACCTATCCAGTACAGGTTGCACGATTTTTCGATGCGGAACTCCTGAACCATGGAATTGGAGGCTACGTCTTCGATGAACAGGTCATCGATGGGACAATGCCTTTCGTTCCGGACCTGGTCACAGTCGCATATGGCACCAATGATTGGAATCGATTCCAGCAGCTGTCCGACTTCCGCTCGAATTGTTCGGCCTTTTTGAAAAAACTTACATCGGTCTGCAGTCGGGCGCCAATTTTTGTGATAACTCCGGTCTGGAGAAGCGACAATGGTGAAATAAAGGGATGCGGGACATTCAAAGACGTCGCCGACACAATAACTGACTGCTGCAGCCCATACAGTAAAATCAAGGTCGTGGACGGGCTCAAACTCGTGCCGCAAATGCCGGAATACTTCGGTGACGCACGACTCCATCCAAACGATGCGGGCTTCGGTTTTTATGCCGTCAACCTGATAAAGGCAATGCAATCCGAATTGTAAATTCGCCTCGTCCCGGCCTGTTGGAATGCCGTGATTGTCCCCGGTCTCTTCCACCTCTGGCTTTTTCCTACAGCACCCGCGACAAGACCCGACAAATTCTTTGTTTCAGGATTCTTTCCGCCAGCAAACCATTCCGAGAAGGCATTAACTAGAACCTGCCCGAAAAGGTTTTCTGAAACAGCTCTTGCGAGCTTGACTACAAACAAACTCACCTAAAATTCAATGTCTTTTGTTGGTAGTTAACCCCGCAAGGGGTGTCTATCTTCCACCTTTTCTAGCAGGCACTAATTTCAAAACCAGCCTTTACGAAAGCTTCGGCACGTCAACCCAGGCTCTTTTTTCCCAGGACTTGACTGCGACTTCCGCGAGTTGCACGCCTTTTGCACCCTCGAGGAGAGTCCATCTGAAAGGCTCGTTGCAGACAACGTGTTTCAGGAAAAGTTCCCACTGGATCTTGAATGCATTGTCATAGTTCGCCGTATCTGGAACCTGAGTCCAAGTGTCATAGAAGTTTATGGGGTTTTCAATGTCGGGATTCCATACGGCTTTCGGAGTGCCGGCGGCAGCCTGGAAAAGACATTTTCTCAGACCCGCCACAGCAGAGCCCTTTGTACCATCAACCTGCATTGTAAGGAGATCGTCCCTGCGGACCCTTACGCACCAGGATGAATTGAAGTTTGCTATTACCCCGTTTTCCAGTTCAAAAGTCGCGTATGCCGAATCATCGGCGGTGCAGTCGTAGTCCTTACCCTTTTCATCACGCCTTTTCGGAATATGGGTGGCGGCCAGACATGACACAGATTTGATCTCACCGAACAGATTGTCAATCACATAGCGCCAGTGCGGGAACATGTCGAGTATCATGCTGCCCCCGTCCTCTTTCCTGTAGTTCCATGACGGTCTCTGCGTCGGAATGATATCCCCTTCAAACACCCAGTATCCGAATTCCCCCCTGACAGAGAGGATCTTCCCGAAGAATCCGGAGTCGATAAGCATCTTCAGCTTCAGGAGTCCGGGCAGCCAGAGTTTGTCCTGTACTACGCCGCTCTTGACACCCGCCTTTTTTGCAAGATTATGCATTTCGATGGCGTCTTTGCTGTTGACGGCGATCGGTTTTTCGCAGTAAACGTGTTTTCCGGCCTTGATGGCTTTTTTCACGGCTTCGACGCGCCGGTCGGTCGTCTGCGAGTCGAAATAAATTTCATAAGCCGGATCTTTCAGGACGGAATCCAGATCCGTGGAATATTTTGTGATTCCGGAAAGTTTTACGAGCTCCTGAAGTTTTATCTCGCTCCTGCCGATGAGTATAGGATCGGGCATGATGGTTTCAGTGTCGGAAATTTTAACTCCGCCCTGTTTGATAATGGCCACTATTGAACGCATAAGGTGCTGATTGGTCCCCATGCGCCCCGTCACACCGTTCATGATAATTCCGATTTTGCGCACTTTCATGATAAGTTCTCCTTCCTTAAAATTTATATTTTTATTATATCTGACAATAATTAAGACCAAGACACGCTAAAGCTGTGAACTCCAACGACTTTTCTGATAAGCAACAACTTTTTCCTGTCGCCTGCTGACTGTTTTCTGGATTTCTCTCCAATTCACTATTCGAAGTTGGACGTTCGATGTTGAATGTTCGACGTTCAGTTTTTTTTCACCGTTTCTCCCATTCTCCGATTCGCCGTTTCTTCTTACTTTGGCCGTTCAGTGCACTGCGGTCTCGCGCCTAGAGGTAGCGGCGGCGCCTCAAGCCCGGCTTTGGGAAGAGTTCCCTCAAGCTCCTGTTTCCAATGGGCCACATCCCCGGCCGGGCCATAGCAGTAAATCATTTTCGCGGGAGTCTTCCCGATGTTGGTCATCTGATGGAACATTTTTGAAGGTATGTATACCGCCTGTCCGGCTTTCATGACAGTTCTCTCCGTGCCAAGGCACATTTCAGCCTCTCCCTCAAGAAGGAAATAAACCTCCTCCTGTTCCTGGTTGTGCCAGGGAACCTGCCCACCATCCGGTTCAAGCGTCACTAGTCCTATTGCGAAGTTCGCAGCCTTCACCGGGGAAACCCCTCCGACGACGTTCTGCGTCCTTCTCCTGGCAGGATAGGTCCTGCCTGCGATATTCGCCAAATCAGCTATTGTCATAACAAGCTCCTTTCAAGGCGATTGAAAGAACTTGAATGCAGGGAAGGGAAAACCTTTTTAAGGAAAGGTTCTTCCCTTCCCCGCACCCCAACCCTTTCCAAACCTATTTATGATCCCGTCTGATTGCATCCGCAATCAGACGGGAATAAAAGTTTTTGTAAAAGAGAGTGGGGATTGGGGCGAAAGAAAGAAACTTTTTTCAAAAAGTTTTTGCTCTCGCCCCAAATTCATATTCTTTTTCAATCAACTCCGTTTTAAAATCTTTTCTCTTTTTTCACATGTATTATCAGAACCGTGCAGTCTTCAATCACATCGTACTCGTGCTGCAGAAGCGCATCGAACTGGATCGCATCGCCGGCAGACAGCAAATGCTTCTCATGCGGGAGGATCGTCTCCACTTTGCCGGAGAGAACCCAGCACAGCTCATAGTCGTCCTTGTGGATTTCAGGCCGCGATGTCTTGCTGCCCGCACTGGCTGTACCAAAAAGGCACCTGACATTCCCGTATGCGATGTCCTTGAATTTAAAACCGTCGGACGTATGCGATGTCGATTTTTTCTTATGCGCCGAACTCGATTCCGCAAGCCGCAGGAGATCCGACGGGTTCAGTCCGAAAACACGCCCGAGCTTATAGATGGTCTCAAGCTCCGCGGAACACTGGTTCCTCTCAAGTTTTGAAATGACTGACGAGGAGACTCCGGAGCGTTCGGAAACATCTGAAATATTGAAATTCTCATTCTTCCTGAGCTCCCTCAGGACCGAGAAATCATACATCCTGTTAATCTTGTTTTTCATTGATCCCGAAATATTTAAATTTTAAACTTTTCCGCTTGACATGTATTTCTTTGATAATATATTTTTGATGTTATTTTATCATTTGAGATAATTATTACGCTCATCCATAATAAAGTCAAGAAAAAAGGATAAAAAAATGAAAAAAGAAAATCCGGAAGCGGAAGCAGTGTCGGAAAAACTCAGGAAATGCAGGATCATCCCGGTCCTTGTCGTCAACACCGTTGAAGAGGGCATAAGGGTTTGCGACATTCTTTACAACGCCGGCCTTCCGTCGGCGGAAATAACATTCAGGACTTCAGCTGGCGAAGGGACCATCAGGGAGGTGCTGAAAAGATTCCCCGACATGGCGGCCGGCGCCGGAACCATCCTGAACGTCGAGGACCTCAAGAGGGCCTTTTCCGCAGGTGCTAAATTCGCAGTAGCCCCGGGTTGCAACCCCAAGATAATGAAGGAGGCTGCAAAACTCGGAATACCTTTTT
>JBAZRS010000095.1:0-5726 GCA_041662825.1 Victivallales bacterium
CAAGATCGATTATCTCTGGTTTGACGGATGCATACCGGAAAACATCGAGGGTGACGAGACCCTGAAGATGGTGAAGGAACTCCAGCCGGACATCCTCGTCAACAACCGTCTCGGCAAACCTTTCGACATCAAATGCAGCGAGCAGACTATAAATCCGGCGAAGGCGGGACAGGACTGGGAGGCGTGCATGACATTGAACGCCAACTGGGGATATCACGCGGGTGACTCGCGCTGGAAGAGTCCTGCCGATGTGATCGACATGCTTCTCACTTGTGCGCAGAGTTCGGGAAACCTCCTGCTCAACATAGGCCCGAAAGCGGACGGAAGCGTACCGAAAGAGTCGGTGAAAATATTGAAGAAAGCCGGAGAATGGGTAACCCGCAACCGTGAATCCATTGTGAATTCGGAGAGGCATCCGTTTTCATGGAACTGCACTGCCAGGCCGATTACTGCAAAAGGGAACCGCGTCTACCTGCATTTCATAAACGATCCCTGCGGAAGTTTCTGCTGGGCCGAAGTGAAGAACAAGGTGCTGTCGGCTTCACTGCTAACAGATGGGACGCCGCTTGCGTTCCGCCAGGAGGGCGACAGGCTCTTCCTCGACAATTTGCCGCTTCCCCTGCCGGACAGTCCGGCTACTACAGTAGTCCTGGAGCTTGACGGCAAACCCGAGGCGCTGACCAAGCAGACCACATTCTGGATTCCGGAGTAAGGGATCATCAGGACTTCTTAAAATGCTTAGAGGCATGAAAAATCTCAGCTTGCTTTTACTGATAGGCCACATGTCGGTTTCTCTGATTCCGCCCGTCTACGCAGAGGAGCAAGCGAGAGCTGTAACCGGAGAAGGCGTGAAATTGATTTTGGAGAGGTATCGTCAGTATTTCATGGGCCAGCGCGGAAATCCGGAGGAGAAAAATGCCGGAGACTTGCTGACTAAACTTCGTGAGGACGGTTCCTGGGGGGATATCGATTATGCTTCCAAAAGCCGGACGGGCCGCGGATGGCAACCCCATCTGCACCTTGTCCGCATGGTTGCGATTGCCCGGTGTTATGCCACAGAGGGTAATCCGCTTCATAATAGCGGGGCTGTGAAAGATGCGCTTGCAAAGGCTCTCGATTACTGGGTTGAAAAGACTCCGAAGTCGCCGAACTGGTGGCTGAACGAGATCGGGGTCCCCAGACAGATGCGGGACTTCCTGGTGGTTTACGGCGCTGAGCTTGATCCTAAACGTTTCCAGGCGGCCATGGAGATATTGAAGCAGTTCAAGGTTTCAAGGACTGCGGCGAATCTTACATGGAGCGCGGATCTCGCACTCCATTACGGGGTCTTGTCCGGCGATGCCGGGATGGTCGGGAAAATGTCGGAACGCCTTGCCGCGGAAATCAAAACCGGTGAAAATGAGGGGATTCAGGATGACTTCAGTTTTTTTCAGCACGGTGCAAGGCTTCAGCAGTTCCAGTATGGAGCCGTATTCCTGAATGAAAACATGAGGATTGCCTGGCAGTTGCGTAACACGCCGTGGGCCTTTCCGCCCGATAAGGTTGATATCCTCCGAAAATATCTTCTCGACGGAACACGGTGGATGATGAGGTGGGCGTTTATCCCGCCCGGAACCCTTGACCGCGCAGTCAGCCGACCCGGCACTATGAAGTGCGGCGACGGCATGGCGGCAACGGTGAAATTCCTGGCGGAACTGGAGCCGGCATATGCCGCCGACTGCGATGCGCTCATAGGCAGATTGTCAGGCGAAGGTGAATCCCTGGTCGGGGCGCGGAACTTCCCGAAGGCGGATTTCTCCGTGTATCACCGTCGGGGCTTCAGCTTCTTCATCAAGACCAGGTCGGACCGGACATTTGGTGTCGAAGTCGGGCTCAACGGGGAAAATCTCAAGGGGGATTTGCTTGGGAATGGCGACACGTATCTGATAAGGGACGGTGATGAATATTTCAACATGCCTCCGCTCTGGAACTGGGAGCTTCTGCCGGGAGTGACATTTGCCGGTGGCGCCTCTCCCCGAATCACTAAGATTTCCCCGCTCCCCTTTACCGGGGCTCTGTCTGACGGAACAAGCCTGTTGACGGTGATGGACTGCAGGTATGAGGGCGGCGAAAATGGATTTGGTGCCCGCAAGGCGTGGTTTGCACATGATGACATGATAGCGTGCCTGATAGGCGGATTGAAAGCTGAGAACATGGAGCTGAAATTGCGTACCGCCATGGATCAGTCCCGGCTCCGCGGTCCCGTGACAGTTGCCGACTCCTCTGCGGAACCGCGTACCGTCCCGCCGGGCGATGTCAGGCTGGACGGAGTCAGGTGGATCCATCACGGCGGCTTCGCGTATCTCATGATGAATCCATCTGTTGTGACCGTGCACAGCGGTCCGGTTTACGGGAGCTGGAAGGATATTAACAAGGAATTATCGGATGAGAAGCTGACAGACAATGTTTTTCTTCCAATTGTTGAACATGCTGCCGGCTTCAGGGATGCTTCTGCAGCTTACCTCTTGTCGCCATGCAGTTCCCCCGCCGATGCGCAGAAGCTTTTCAAGGAGTTGCGCGTTCGTGTGCTGAAAAATGACGGCGGATGCCAGGCCGTGGAATTTGCAGACGGCACGAGGATGGTCGCGTTTTATGTTCCCGGCGTACTTGAAGCGGACGGATCGCCTCTTCTCGCTGTGGATGCGCCCTGCCTTGTCATGTCCCGGAAAGACGGACAGATTTTGCTGGTGGATCCGACACATATGGGATGCAAGGTGAAACTGACAGTTGGGCGAAAATCACCCATAGAAGTAGCTGTTCCCAAAAAAGGGATTCCGGTTGCGGTGCAGGCGCCTTGAAATTTTCATGCGGATCTCGGAGCATAAGACATCCGATGCGGAATTGCCTGTCTCGTGCAAGAAAAAGCACTTTGCACATAGGAATTCACAAGCTGAAGCTTGGACTCCAACGTAAGAATCATCCTTATGTTGGAGTTCAAACTTTAGTTTGTCTTTTTTATGATTTGTCAGGATTAATGTCTTCAGCACATCGCAAGCAGTTCTTCTCCAATACGCATTCGCCTTTTTGCGTATTCACCTTGGGATTTCCGATTGTTCTTCAAATGCTTCTCCCATAGCGGGGCGGCATATTGCATTTCGGATTTCGCCAGGTCAGGTCCGATTTCAGTCAGTGCAAGGCTCAGGTAAAAAAATGGAAAGCGGCGCCATCTGCCATCGCCAATACGGCTTCTTTTCAATTCTTTCATGCCTTCAGCCAGTCGCTCCTCCCGCCGGGGGAACTCTGTCACAAGCAGATTCCTCCAGTACGCGGCGGAGCATTTTCCGCAGCAGTATGTGCCGATCGCATAACCTCTTTTTTCGGAATCTGCGAGCCTTGCCGTAAAACCTCTTATCGCGGCGGCATGGGCCGTCTTGATTCCTTTGTCATTTATGTCCAGAACAGACAAGATGCGGCAGGTCTCCTCCCCGAGGATATGGGCGATTGCAGCCCTGCTGCTTATTTTTTCACCTGTAAACACCCGTACGCCATTTTGCCTGTCCAGTTCTGTCGGGGCAAACATGCTGGCGTAAGAACCCGGCAGGCCCTGTCGGGCCGACAGCCATTTTCCTGCAGCCAAAGATTCCTGTTTCGAAATATTACGCGAATAGAAAATGGCTTCGGATATCAAATCAACTGTTCCCGCAAGACTGTTTTGATTGATAAATTTCATTTGGCTCTCCTTATGGGACTGATAAATCAGCTGTGAAATTACAATATAATAGGTATGTGAAGTTCTTAAGTCAAGAATGCCATCTTGCAGCGGGATTTCAATCTCAATCCGACGAGACGGAGAAGTTCCGAACAGACATTATAGATGGAAAAAATAAAAGAACAGCTCTTGCGGGCTTGACTACTAACGAATTTAGAATTTGTTTGTAGTTAATGCCGCAAGGCATGTTTTTGGATTGCCATCTTTATCTGAAAGTTGAAAATTCTTTGGGATTTGGAATTTGGATTTTACCACTTATCTTTGAGCGACTGAAAATTAATATTTAGGATTCAACTATGGAAAAGGTGAGGGTATCCAAGGACAGATGGAATTTTGAACTTGAAGGTTCCGGCAGATTCATAACTCCTATCGGCGGGAACATGCTGAACGACCAGCATCCCGGACAGGGCACGCTGTTCCAGAAATTTGACGCGGGCGAATGCAAGCGCAGGCTTGGAATAATGGCGGAACTCGGACTGAACTGTTTGCGCCAGGCGATCGGCGTCAACCAGGTGTTCGATTCGAAGACGGGACTGAAGTCCCAAGGCATGAAGAACTGGGACACTTTCATTGGCCTGGCTGAGAAATATGGAATTCATCTGATGCCTGTTGGCGGCTACCTCGGCGGAATTTTCACCCGTGAAGGAAAACGCAAGGAGCTGGCGAAAGTCTACGAGGAGCTTGTAGCTAAGCTCCAGAGGAAGAGACAGATCCGCAAACGTTCAACGGTTACGCTGACCTTTTCACTGCTGGGTCTCTACACATGCAGCTCATATCAGGACAGGATCTGGGATGAGGTGCACAAAGCGATCCGTGACGGGCAGACCCCGGATTTCAAATTCATAGCGTAGGGAATTGTGTTTTCAAAATCTCTAAAGCCTTGATGAAACTAATACACTGAAAGCGTTTAATGATATAGCCTATGGTTTCAACTCTCGGGAATTTTATCGAGCGGTTGATTTTGAGCCCGTGTTTGTTTACAACCTGAAGGGTTGTCAGATAGTAGCCGGAGGTCGGAGCATCGCGCAGACCTCCGGATGGAGAATAAAATTAATTCGCACCCTGGAGGGGTGCCAGAAACTGGCGGAGCATCGATGGGTTCAACATATTACAGCATTCATCATCATATTGATTATTAGAACGTATGATTCTGGCACCCCTTCAGGGTGCGATTCGTTTTTCCCCTTGATCCGGGGGTATCGCAAGGCTCAACCCCCGGCTACTATCTTTCATCCCTTCGGGATGAAGAATGAGAAACTCGGGAATTCATGCATGGAGGTTGTGAAAAATGCGTATAGTAGATAGGTTTGAAACCACAGGCTACATTACGTAATCCCTTCGGGATAAAGAGAAAGATATGCTAGCAATATGAATAAAAAACAGAAGAAAATAATAGCAGGCAATAGTTCTGATGTCATTACTTCAAGCATCAGCGTCCCTGAAAGGCTGCTCTGCGAATATCTGGAGAATCCTCTTGGGATCGGTACTGCCGTTCCGCGTCTCTCATGGGAATTGAAGCCGCTCCGGCGCGGCGCATGCCAGAGCGCCTGGCGGGTCGTTGCGGCATCCACTCGTGATGCAGTCATCTCGGGTTCCTGCGATCTCTGGGACAGCGGACGCACCGAGTCGGCGCAGAGCATCCATATTGAATATGCCGGCAAACCGCTCACGGGCGGCCAGACCGTATGGTGGCGGGTGATGGTCTGGGATGCTGAAGGAATCGCCACTGTCTGGAGTGCTCCGGCATCTTTTGAAACCGGACTCTTGGATGAGAGTGACTGGCATGGCGAATGGATTGCCGCTCCTGAGAATATCTCATCTCCGCTGATGAGAAGGGAATTCACCCTTGGCGACAAAAAGGTGAAGCGCGCGAGGATTTATGTTTCAGGATTGGGATATTCGGAGATTTATGTCAACGGTAAACGTTCCGGCGACAGGGTTCTTGATCCTGCCTGGACGGACTATGACAGGCGTGAAA
>JBAZRS010000095.1:5736-12156 GCA_041662825.1 Victivallales bacterium
GAAATGCGAGACCTTTACTATCCATATGTTGACCGTGGTGCAAAACGTGTCTTTTATGTGACCCATGACGTCACTTCGCTTATGCTTCCGGGATGCAATGCGATCGGAGTGATGCTCGGGAACGGCATGCATAACCAGCGGAGCCGGACTGCGGAAGGGAAGATGTGGTATGGACGGTCGCGGTTACTCCTGGAAATGCGTATTGAATATGCGGACGGCACTCATGGGATCGTTGCGAGCGATTCCAAATGGATGTGCAGCGAAGGGCCGATCCGCTGCAATGACGTTTTTGTCGGCGAGATTTACGATGCGCGTTTTGAGAGGGAAGGCTGGGCGTTTCCACGATATGATCAGTCATCATGGAACAAGGTTGAATCCGCATCCCGTCCGATTGGAAAACTGTCCGCACAGACATGTCCTCCGGACCGCGTTGTCGAAACTCTCGTGCCGATACGCATGTGGACTTCCAGGGAGAAAAAAACCGTTTTTGATTTCGGTCGCGTGTTCAGCGGATGGGTGCGCATCCGTGTGCAAGGGATTGCCGGAAATGAAATTGAACTTCGTTTTTCTGAAGAGATTTTCAAAGACGGTGAACTTGATTTCAAAAGCGCCGGAGGGGAGAAGCAGATACAGCGGGACGTCTATGTCCTTTCAGGAAAGGGAGTGGAAATTTACGAGCCGCGCTTTGTCTGGCACGCTTTCAGATATGTTGAAATAGGCGGATGGCCGGGCGAGATCGGCATGGGCTCGGTCGACGGCCGCGTGGTGCACTGCGATGTCGCGAGGATCGGCCGCTTCACATGCTCCGACCCTCTCCTGGAGAAAATCAATGAACTGTTTGTCGCGACTCAGCTGGCGAACATGCACGGCGGCGTACCGAGCGACTGTCCGCACCGCGAACGGCTGGGATATACCGGCGACGGGCATCTTGTGGCCGCATCCGCCGCATGGAACTTATGGATGCCGCAGTTTTATGCTAAATGGATGAATGACATTGCGGATACACAGAATTTTGAGACGGGATTTGTTCCGCATACCGCGCCGTTCTACGGAGGCGGGGGAGGGCCGGGCTGGGGTTCCGCATGTGTGATACTCCCGTCGGTGATGCAAAGCATGTACGGCGACCTCCGCATCGTCGAAGAGATGTATGGATGCATGGGGAAATGGCTGAAATATCTCGACGGCAAGACGGATGGTTACGACATAATTATAGAAGAGGAGCCCGGCAGCTGGTGCCTTGGCGACTGGTCGCTGCCAGTGGACATGGACGTTCTGATGAAAGAGAATGTTTTACCGCCGTCGCTCGTGAACACTTTTTTCTATGGCATCTGCGCACGGCGGCTCGGTGAGATGGCGCAAGTTCTCGGACGCGAAACAGATTCTATCCGTTTCAGGAAACAGGCGGACCGGATTGCGGAAAATTTCCACAGGAGGTTTTTTGACAGGGAACGAAAGACCTATGTGCGCGGCCTGCACGGGACAAGCGCCTTCGCCCTTGTCCTGGGCGCGGTCCCGGCAGATGAAAAAGCCGCTGTAGTTGCCAATCTTGTTGAACATGTGCTTGAAACCTGTTCAGGACATCTCGACACCGGGATAATGGGTACACCCGTACTTCTTGAGGCGTTGGCGCAGGAGGGGCGTTTTGATGTGGCATACGGGATTCTCAGCAAGACAACTTTCCCCGGTTTCGGTTTCATGATCGCCTCAGGTGCGACAACCATGTGGGAGAACTGGTCATATGAGAACGGGTCACACTGCCATCCGATGTACGGCAGCGTCTGCGACTGGATCTACCGCTATGTCGCAGGATTACGACAGGATGCGGATTCTTCGGGATTCAGCAGGATAACTGTCGTGCCCTGGCCCGGTCCGGAACTGACCTCGGCGTCGGCCCGTGTGCATACGCTGCGCGGACAGCTTGAAGTCAGATGGGAAAAGAGCGGGACGCTCTCGCTGGTGGAGGTGAACATCCCCGTCGGCTGCAGCGCCAGAATCGTTGTCCCCAAACCTGATGCCGGAAAATCGAACTTGTCCGAATCTGAAATTCCGCTGAGTCCCGGGAAGGGGAAATTCCCTGCAGGCATTGGCAATATTTCGGACAGAGGCGATAGTTTCATGATTGATGTAGGAGCGGGAAAGTATGTTTTTCAAAGTGTGGTACAGGCGAGACGCCCCCTATAACGCTGAAGATGGGGAATGAGAACAGGCGAGACGCCTGTATCACACTTAAGAGTGAAAAGTGGGGACTTGGATAAACAATGAACGAACGTGTGGAAATGCAGGATCGGTTAAAAGAATGTGGTACAGGCGTCTCGCCTGTATTTAATAAACTTGGTTATAAGCAACCGCATCCCTTTATCCCCTTTTCCCCGGATTCGCCCAAGGACTCAAACAGACGTTACCTTCCTCATTGGCAACAGTCAGGGACAACTTATTTTGTGACTTTCCGTCTTGCCGATTCATTGCCAGTTGAGAAAGTGAATGGTCTCAGAGAACAGAGAGATGGCTGGTTGTTACTTAATCCAGAGCCATGGAATGAACTGCAGCAGAAGGAGTATTCACGGTTGTTCTCCGAAAAAATCAACGAATGGCTTGATGCCGGATTCGGGGATTGCATCCTTTCAAAAGCCGCCATATCTGAAATTGTTGAGAATTCATTGTTGCATTTCGATGAAATCAGATATGTTCTTGATGAATATGTTGTCATGCCAAATCATGTTCATGCATTGATTTCCCCTCTGGGAAAACACGCGCTGGACAGAATTCTCCACAGCCTGAAATCTTTTACAGCGCATGCTATCGGGAAAAAACTGGATATGAATGGGGCAATATGGATGGACGAATCTTATGATCACATTGTTCGGAGCATGGAGCAATTGGAGTTTTACCGGAAATACATAATGGATAATCCGTCAAAAGCCCGTTTGGGGATTGGAAGGTACAGGTTGAAAAAGAATGAAAAGACTTTTACGATAAATAAATAATGGGAACAGGCGGGACGCCTGTATCACACTGGAGAACGGGAGATTATGAAATACATTGTGGAGAAGGAAAAGAAGACGCCGGTGATGTTCGAAACTGATGTCGTCGTCTGCGGCGGGGGAACTGCAGGCTTGGCTGCCGCGGTCTGCGCTGCGCGCAGGGGGCTTTCGGTAGTGATTGTAGAGAGAACCTCAATTCCCGGCGGGATGGTCACACATGTCACATGCTGGACTTCCGATTTTGATAATAAGGGCGGCTTCACCCGCGAATTCATAGGCAAACTGCGGAATGACGGCATTGAAGTCAAGCCTTATTACAATCCGTGGCGGATCGTTCCGTATTTCGATTCGTTGATAACGGAGAACAATATCAGCGTACTGTATCTTTCCACTGTGGTCGCTCCGATAATTGAAGACGGGAAACTCAGCGGTGTAATTGTGGAATCAAAGTCCGGAAGGACGGCGATAAAGGCGGAAATTGTCATTGACGCGACCGGGGACGGGGATATTGCCGCAAGCGCCGGCGCCGCCTTCAGACAGGGGCGCGAGGGCGACGGGGCTGTCCAGGCGATCTCCCTGACACAGATGCTGACGAATTATACGTCCGGGCAGATAAAGAGGGAGAGGATGCGCGAGATAATTGAAGAGGCTGTTGCGAAGTCCGGAAAACAATACTGGTATCCCTACGCCAACTGGCATCCTGAAACCGCTGTCGGGACGGAAAGGACTCTGTTGCACACCGTAGCCCATGCGACCGGATATGATCCTACGGACGCTGTCCAGTTGTCCTGTGCGCTTGTGGAGATGAGGAAGCAGGCGTATGAGCTCTTTGATCTGCTAAAAAACAATACTGAGGAGTTCAGGAACATCGAGTTCGGGCCGTTCTCCGCGATTCCGGGTGTACGAGAGAGCAGGCGCATCGTCTGCGACAGGATGGTGACAAAGGAGGACATATATTCGGGCGCCAGGTTTGACGACGGGCTTTTTACGGTTGCGCAGGCTGTGGACATACACAGGCGCGACAGGGATGAGGCTCCGATAATTGTGAAGAAGACAATGCCGTATCATATTCCATACGCTGCGTTTCTGCCGGCGGGGCTCGAGAACATCCTTGTTGTCGGACGCTGCATCGGCGGCGATCATGAATCTGTTGCGAGCTACAGGATTATCGCCGACTGCATGGCGATGGGGGAGTCCGCCGCGATAGCTGCGGATTTCGCAATAAAGGGGAATTGTCCGCTGAGGAAAATCAATGTCGGGGAGCTCGTGAAGGAGATGTCTTCGCTGGGGTATGTACGCTAGCTGATGCATAACTGATGTTTTGCATAAATCATGAAGTCAAAATTAAGTTTTAAGTTTCAGGTTTTAAGTTTTAAGCAAGACATTTTTTCTGGAAATAGCAAATGTTTTCTTAACACATGCTAATCGTCTCTTAATTGTTTAGACCCCACCGACCTTGTGTCGGTGGTGAATAAGATTGGAGGCTAGGCGGTGCTCGCCCTAGCCTCCCAATCTTATTCACCAACGGGATAAACCCGTTGGGTGCTCTATTCTATTTCGAGACGATTAGTAAAACTTAAAACTATTTATGTTCTGACTTATGTATTGCCTCGCGGTATAACAAAATAATATAAGGAGTATTCAATAATGAAACTATTCTTGTTTGCAGTTTTCGCGGTTGCCGCTTTTCCGGCGCTGGCCGCAGAGGATGATTGGAATCCGTCTAAGGAACTGACCAAGGAGTTGCCGCAGGCCAAGGATCTGACTGTCAGCGGCAGGACTTTCGAGATTTATCAGCACGGCGTACGGAAGGAATGGGGATACAAGGCGCCCCAGATCGACACTTTCATCCTGGTCCATCCGAAGGAGGAGCGCAAGAACGCGCCCCTTTATGTAGTCCTGCATTCCGCAGGACACGATGTCATATCCTGCGTGAAGTGTACGGGCAAAGTCGGCAACCACGACATCTATCACTCGCCTGACGATTTCTACGCCCTCTATCTCGACTGCCGCGCCAACAGCGGCGACTGGTGGTGGGGCGGCATGCATGTGAAGGACGCAAAACTTATCGAACGGAATTCCGGCGGAGAGCCGACCCCGGTGGAAAAACGGGTGATGGACACGGTCAGATGGGCGATCGGAAAATACGGTATTGATGCGAACCGCGTTTATCTCTGCGGCAACTCAATGGGAGGAAGCGGCGCGCTCGGTATCGGAATGCGCAACGGGGATGTCTTTGCCGCGATCAAGGCCAATGTCCCCGCCGGCATCGAACATGTTTCCAACCGGATGTATTTCCCGCCGCAGTCGCTTCCGGCAAACGTCAGGATCCCGGATCCTCCGGTGGTGATTGATTATTCCGCGCCGAACGACGGCTGGTCTTTCGGACATGAGCGTTTTGTGAAAGCCATGAATGAGCGGAAGTACGCGCTCTTTTGCTACTGGGGGCTTTTCGGCCACGCCAACAACCATTCGGCGATCATGAAGGTCAATGATCTCATCAACTCGTTCGACTGGCTGAACGTCAGGAGGAACGAGGCGTATCCTGTCTTCACCAACGCTTCCACCAACAGCGAAATCCCGTGGCCCGGTCATCTGGATGAAAAGGCGCCGGGACAGGTCAATGCGTTTTTCAGATGGAAGAATATCACCGATACAAATCAGAAGTTTGAAATGTCGCTTTTCCTGGTCAACCCGGCGGAACTGAAGACGACGTTTCAGATTCCCGGCGAATCTGCGGCTGATGTTTCACTGCGCAGAATCCAGAACCTGCAAGTCAGGCCGGGTGAGGCGTTCAAATGGACATTCGGTTCGGCGAAAGGCGAAGTCAAGGCCGATGCCGACGGGCTGATAACCATTGCCGGTATGAAGATCACCGCCGAGCCGGCAGCTCTGAAATTGAGCAGGTAGGCGGCGGGTTTGCTGCTCCACTATTGCCCAGACGGTAATGGCTCAGTCTCTTCCGGAATGCCAGTATTTGCTGTTTAATCCATAGTAACTCGGGGTATCACCCCGAGGCAAAATCAATCTCGGGATAGTATCCCGAGTTACTTTAAGAGAAAAGACTGAGCCTTTACTCCATACGGGCTTGAAAAGGAAATTTGAATTTACTAAGCTTCGTCGCGAGCTTTGTCGCAAACTTAGTCGATTCTCTACCTGTATATGTTCCCAAGCTCACGACAAAGCTCACGACAAAGGGCGGTGAATCCACTGTTTGTTGAATTCTTCTATTATTTCGCCGCTGGGAAGTGTTTGTCGATTTCAGACTGAATCGCATCGGCCCAGATTTGATATCCTTTGGCTGAGGGATGCAGGGCGTCCGGCATGACTTCCTTTGACAGAGTGCCGTCTGGTTCCAGAAATTTTGCGCCGATATCCAAATAGGTGACGCGTTTCCCGTCTGCCAGGGCGGCTATTTTCTGGTTGATCTGGATGATTT
>JBAZRS010000096.1:0-8143 GCA_041662825.1 Victivallales bacterium
CCTTATGCTGAGGGCGATTCTGAAAAACAATCCGGAACTCATAAAGCCGATATCGCACCTCAAGGCCATCAACTCGGCGTCCTTCTGGTTCATCTGCAACAAAAAACACAGGGTCCTGGTCTGCTGGCGTTTCATCAACGAACTCGGACTTATGGACGGCAGAATGGATTGCATGGAAAACAGTGCCTATGACATCCAGCGCATGTTCATTGACACCTTATCAATGGAAAAACTGCTCCTTCTCTCACCCGGGCCAATCCAGTCGGTCGCCCATCTCAGGAAACGCCATCAACGCGCGATTGACGAGGTCAACAGACACAAGATATCTGAGCTTGAAAAGAGCAAGGATTTCCCACTTTCGCCAGTACCTGCGCCTTTGCCAAGCGAGGATTTCGAGATATACCCTCTGGACAGCCCACTTAAACTATACAAGGAGGCGCAGGAGCAGCACAACTGCGTATTCGGTTGTTACAAGGATAAGATTATGGAGTCCGGGGGCTGTGTCTACATATACTCCATGAAGAAGCCGGAAAGGGCCACGGTAAAGATTGTATTCGACTATGTAAACAGATGTTTCCTGCCAGACGAGGTCAAGGGACCTTTCAATAAACCAGTAGCTGTGGGCACGATCATAAAAATCAACGATTGGTTGTCGAGCATGTGGAAAAAACCAGAAGTAAAAACATTCTATGATGAAAATTCCCCCGACAAAGTGCTGCCTGCGTTTCCCGGCATTATTCCAAAACCCGAGGACAGGTTTCATATCGGACAGATAAACAACCTGAAAGACCTTATCCTCATAATGAGGCACTTCAATGTCCCTACGGAGGAAGACCTACTCTTGCCGGTTGAGGAAGGAAGCGCCTTTGCATTCGTGATGGATGCTCCGGAGAAGGTGCTTGTCTTTATCAGAAAGGACAAAGGCGGTACATTCTCATATAGAGCCTTCAAGCAATTCAGGTATATGACGTTAAAACATGAAACCGAGTGCCGTCTTGAGGAATGGATGGAAGGGGCAAGGATAAGGAATTTGGAAATATGTGACCCGAACCAAATGGACTTCGGCTTTGCTGAATATCCCCCTAACCTGTCACTCGGGAATTTTATCCCGTCGCCAATTCATCAGGCCGGTGGTTTCTAAGATTTCTGGCCACTAACTTACTTTAAATACTGCAATGCATCAGTTTTTATCTGTATATGGCTTTTAATTCAAAGTAACGCGGGGTATCACCCCGCTGTTCATCTCGGGATGGTATCGCGCCATAGGCGGATAAATCCCGAGTTACTTTAAGAAAGAAAGACTGACGCATTGCACAATATCAGTATTTTCTCCTACCGGGTAATTTATACGGACAGAAAATGTCCTACCGCCTATGATATACTTGTATCAGAAGAGAAAATAATTGACAAACGAGGAGCGAAAACATGAGCAGACAGACAAAGGGCGGAGTAAAGGAAAAGGTTGCAGAAAAAACCAAAACCAAGGAACCGCGCTTATGGAAAGTGCTTCTTTTGAATGACGATGTGACTCCAATAGAGTTTGTATTCAATGTCATGATGGAGGTCTTTGGCAAAAGCCGTGTGGAGGCGAAAGCGCTGACATTGGAAATCCATCACGGGACTAGCGGAGTTCTTGGCATCTATCCGAAAAGCATAGCCGAAGCGAAGAAGATGCAGGCCGACGCAATGTCCATGGCGAAAAATTATCCACTGGCAGTAAAACTCGAAAGGGAATAGATGAAACCACTGAAACAAATCGTGGCCGAGATGAATTCGCAGATCGCACGGGAGAAATATTCCTACACAGTCCCGGAGCACCTGCTCCTGAGCCTGGTCAAGTGCAGGGAGTTCAGGCAGCTCTTTGCTGAAATAGACTGCGGCGCGATAGAAAGGGAACTTGCGGATTTCCTGCGGAACAGCGTGCCGAGGAACGGGAAACCTTTCGAGACTCCGGCATACCTGGAAATAATAGAGAGGAACATAGGAAAAACCATTGATCCCGCAAAAGACCGGGACAGTCTTGAATTCATCGGCGCGCTTCTGACATTCTACACACTTGAAGACAGCCATGGAAGATATATCCTCGAAAAGCACGGACTCACCAAGAATCTGGCAATGGACATTTATGAGACTTTTGGCTTCTTTTCCGACATTCCGGTCCCGGAGCAAAGATCCGATACCGGTAACAGCTTCCTGATAAATCTCACAAAACTCGCCCGTGACGGCAAGATTGATGAACTCATCGGCAGGAAAGTTGAAACGGAGCGGATCATACAGACGCTCAACAGGCGCAGGAAAAACAATCCTGTCCTGGTTGGTGAACCGGGAGTCGGGAAAACCGCTATAGTGGAGGGGCTGGCCCTGAAGATAGTCCGCAATGAAGTGCCGAAATCCCTCAGGAACTGCGAGGTGCTGTCCCTGGACATGGGCGCATTAGTCGCCGGAACGAACTACAGAGGGGAATTTGAAAAACGCCTAAAGGACGTCATAGAATCGCTTCTCAAGAAACCCGGAGCCATATTGTTCATAGACGAGATCCACTCGGTGGTCGGGGCGGGCACCTGCGAAAACAGCACTCTTGACGCAGGGAACATCCTCAAACCCGCCCTGGCAAGGGGGGAACTGCGCTGTATCGGCGCCACCACTTATGAAGACTACAAGAAGTTTACGATGAAGGACAGGGCTTTCGCCAGGAGACTCCAGAAAATAGATGTGAAAGAGCCTTCCGTTGAAGAAACCGAGGCGATTATAAACGGTCTTCTGCCGGAATACGAGAAACATCACGGGGTAGTCTATGATTCCAATGCCGTCAGGACGGCCGTAAGCCTGTCACATAAATATATAAGCGACCGGTTCCTGCCTGACAAGGCGATCGACATAATTGACGAGGCGGGCGCCAGGAACCGTATAAGTGATTCTGCAAGAAAGCCCGTGATAGGCGTCGAAGACATAGAGAAAGTCGTGAGCGGCATGGTCAACATCCCGGCGAAGACCGTCGAGACTGACGAGAGGCTGAAACTCAGGGACATGGCCGGAAACATAAGGGCCATGCTGTACGGACAGGACGAGGCCGTGGAAAAGGCCGTCAGGGCCGTCAAAATTTCGCGTGCCGGCTTCGGTAACGGGAACAGGCCGGTCGCAAGTTTCCTCTTCTGCGGTAAATCGGGAGTTGGAAAGACCGAGCTGGCGAAGCAGCTGGCGGAGAAACTCGGGATAAATTTCATAAAGTTCGACATGTCGGAATACTCGACTAGGGAAACAGTCTCGAAGCTCATAGGGACATCACCGGGCTATGTCGGATTTGAACAGGCGGGAATGCTTACCGAGGCGCTGATAAAGCAACCTCACTCGGTAGTCCTGCTCGACGAGATAGAGAAGGCGGATCCCAACATCTACAATCTCCTGCTCCAGGTCATGGATCACGGGACGCTTAGCGACAATACAGGCAGGAAGGCGGACTTCAGGCACTCGCTGATCATCATGACCTCAAATATCGGGGCTATGGAATCCGGCAAAAACGGCATCGGTTTCAACAGGAACGCTGAAACCGACACCCGCGATGCCGTAGGGCACGCGGTGAAAAAGCATTTCAGTCCGGAGTTCAGGAACAGGCTAAGCGGAATAATCTTCTTCAACGACCTTGACAAGCCTGTCGTGGAAAAGGTCGTACGTAAGGTCATCGGCCTTACCAACGCCGCGCTGGAGGAAAAGAATATCAGGATAACAGTGAACGACAATGCGATCAGCTGGATTGCAGGAAAGGCGCTGGAGGAAAATCTCGGCGCAAGACCCGTAGAACGCATAATAGTCCGGGAGATAAAAGAAAAGATGGTTGACGAGATTCTGTTTGGCAAACTCGCAAACGGAGGTGTCGTAAACGTCGGAGCTGCGGACGGGGAACTGATTCTGGAAATAAATGGGTTAAAGAAGGAGCGGGTAAAAAGCATAGGGAGGGTGTCATGATGTTAAAAGACAGTGCGAAGAAAATGTTCAAGGCGTGGGAAAAGAAATATCTGAAGGGCGCGCTAGGAAGCATAGAGGAGAGCGCCATGTGGAAGGCGGTCACGATCAAGGAGAAGTCCGGGAAAGACATCTCAAAGGAGCTGAAAACTGCGGAGACAACCAGGATACTTCTTGGATTCGCAGCAATAGTACAGCTGTATTTGATACGTTATACGAATCATCTGGCCGACTGTGAAAACAACAGGGTGAGAGTCAGGCAATTCCTGGACTGCCAGAAAGTTAAAATGGATTCGAAAACAATGCCTAAGTTCAATTTTGTATTTAGCAAAGGGCATTTGGATTTTCCACTGATGCTTGGAATCGATGATTTGAAGTACATGGACTTTTACATTATCTGGACATTGACTGGCTTCAAGGAAATCATGGTTTTCAACCCGGAATGGGACAAATGGACTAAGGACCGGATAAAGATTGTATCGGACAATATCATAAATGACATGAGATACGACGAGGTGAAGGTTAAAATCACACCTCACGTGGTGGAAACGCCGGAGATTCATGGAAGCGTATTGATAATGAAACTCAAGTTTGCCCCCACGGCCTTGCACGATTTCACCGAAGCATTCGGGCCCGCCATACCAGACAGCTGGTGATTACAGTTTAATCGCCGCCCGGAAGATTGCATGGTAAAATGAAGATGATACCTTAAGCAGTGGATATTGGTAAACCTCCTTATGCTATTATGAAGGGACCAGTTTACTGCAGAAAGAAGATGTTTCCTGTATTAATTGAAATGACATCGCGATTCACAACTTCAAAGGGGGAACTTGCAATGGGGATAAAAGTTTACGGCGGTAACCGCCTGGAGGATATTGCCGGGACCATGGCTAAAGTGATGGATGCAAACAGGCCGGAGGACCCCTTCCAGAAGATTCCGGTGGTAATACACAGCAGCGGAATGGCCCGCTGGCTGAGGCAGGAACTTGCGAAGTCGGATAACTGCGGCCTGTCCGCCAACACGGATCTCATCTTTCCCGGAAAGTTCTTCCAGAAATGGGTGTTTGAACCGATGGACCAGCTAGCAGGCAAAGACTCACATTCTACGCATGACACCGTTGAACTCCCGTTCAATCCCGATACCATCAAATGGCTTGTCATAAAGGCTCTGTCAAGCGGACTTGAGAAAAACCAGGCTTTCCAAAGCATTAATGCATATATCGGCAATGACGATGACAGAGAAATAAGGCGTTACCAGATAGCAGGAAGGATCGCCAGGATATTCGACCGCTATATGAGCTACAGACCCGAAATGCTGAAAAGATGGCAGTCGGGCAGGATGGAAACTACTGAAAAATGGCAGGGTGAACTCTGGAACTCCATTATAAGGTCAAGCGGAGTGGCAAAGGCCTACTCAAATTATTTCTGGGACTTCATGAACCATGACAATCCGGCGAAGGTCATGGAGGCTTTACGCGGATTTCATGCAGTCTACTTTTTCGGACTTTCAGCGATGCCTCCATCGCAGTTCGCAATGCTGCAGAAGGTTTCAGACCACGTTCCTGTCCATTTCTTCTGGATGAATCCCTGCAAAGAGTTCTGGTCTGGAGCAAAAGGAGAAAAGGAGACCGAGAAGGAAATCCGTAAGATTAGGAACAAGGACATTTTCAAGGGTTGCGAAACCCTGGCTCGCCAGATGGAGAATCTTGTGAAGGATGAATCCGGCAATCCCCTGCTGGGCTCCTTGGGACGCGTTGGCCGCGAATTGCACAATCTGATGCTTAACAGCGACGGTATTGAAGAAGTGGACCTGGAATGCAATACTGAAAACGTATCCAAGCTCCTTCTCCACAAATTGCAGGAAGACATTCTCAATAACAAGAAGATTGATGATATAAAAATTGAAATGCTCCCGAACGATGATTCAATCAGCATTAACAACTGCTATGGTCCGCTGAGAGAAGCCGAGGCGCTTTATGAATTTCTCATCCGTTCATTCGACCAAGACAAATCTCTGCTTCCCAAGGACATCGTCGTTTATGTTCCGGATCTGGAAAATTATGCACCCGCGATTGAGGCGGTATTTGGAGGAAGCAACCCTTTTACAAAGAAAGCGATACCTTTTACAATTGCCGACAGGACATTGACGCGTGAATATCCGAGTTGTGCCGCATTTCTCGCAATTATCAAGCTGCTGGGTAGCCGTTTCAAGGCCAGCGAAGTCCTGGCCGTATGGGGTTTTCAGGAAATCCGTGACACTGCGGGGATTTCAGATGATGACTGGGATGTGCTTCAACGCCTTCTCAAGGACGCCATGGTGGCCTGGGGAATCGACGAGGCGTTCAGGGAAAAGGCAAGCGGCTGCAGGTTCCGGCAGAACAGCTGGCGCTTCGCCCTCGACCGCCTTATTTTCGGTGCCGTCATGATGGATTCCGGCAAGGAACCGATACACCCATGCTTCAAGCCGCACAGGGAAGGAGACGCAGAACCAGAAATGAGTATTGCCCCACTTGAAGACGCTGAACCGTATTCGCGCCTGATCGGTTTTGTTGCGGACTGGATGGAGTCGCTTTTCGGGATACAGGGGAAGATTGATGAAGGCAAGATAAGAAAAAGCTCAGAATGGATCGAAGTCCTTGAACAGATATCCGAATATTTTCTGCCGTCTTCCGACAGGGACGACGGAGTTCTTGCAGTCAGGCGAGCGATAGGTTCAATGAGGAAACAGCTCGAGACTGCCGGATTGCTGGACATGGAGATTTCATGGGATCTGGCATCATTATGGATGCAAGAGATCATAGACGGGGAAGCGAACGATGAGAAATTCTGCTGTGGTCTTCTGACTTTCTGCCGTTTCCAGCCTATGCGCGGCATACCGGCTGGCATCGTATGCATGCTAGGCATGAACGACGGCGAATTTCCGCGCCTGGACAAACAGCTCGGCTTTGATCTGATGGATCCGGACCCGAAAAAACGCCTTCTTTGCGACCGCTGGGGCAAAGATGATGACCGCTACGCATTCCTTGAGGCGCTTGTCTCAGCACGTAGAAAACTCTATATAAGTTATACTGGGAGACGCGACACGGACAAGCAGGAAATGCCACCGTCCATACTTGTAAGTGAACTCTGCTCATATCTTGGTTCACGGGTAAATGCCGGGCGAAAGGAACTCGAAAAGGCCCTCGTCGCAGAACATCCGATGCATCCATTCAGCCAGGAATATTTCGATTCCGAAAAGAATCATGTTCCACTGTCAATATCCGGCACCTGGCGGAAAGTTGCTGAAAACCTATATATCAGCAAGAAGCCGGAAACTGTAAAAGTTGATACAAATATCGGAACTGCAGTTCTTCCCATTGTGCAAACAGTAGACCTTTACGAACTCCTGAAATTCTTCGACAGTCCATGCAAATATTATTTTACCAGCACTGTCGGCATCGATCTGGATGTCCGCCAAACAGAGCAGCCTGATAATTCTGAGCCGTCAGAAATCAACAAGCTCGAGGAATATCAGATCCGCAGTGGTATCCGCGAGGCATATGAAAGATCCGGCGGAACCCGCGACGTGAACCTGCTTAAAAAGGATTTTTTTTCGCGCATGCAGGCGGAAGGCATTCTTCCATACGGTGCAACGGGGCGCAAGATTTTCACCGGCCTTTGGGATGAAACCTGGGCATGGATTCAGGAATTGAAAAAGCTTGAAACTGAAGCTGGTGAACTATTGCCATCCTTTAAGAGCACACTTGACATTGAAGTAGCTGAAACTAAAATGACACTGACCTTTGAAATCCCAGATCTGCGCAAGAACTGCCAGCTCATAGCCCGTCCTGCGAAGTGTAAGACAAAAGACCTCCTCAGGATGGCAGTCCATCAGGCAATCATACAGTCAGTGGAAGGAAAGGCACCAATGGAACTGCCTTGTAAAAGTGTATTTTGGGGACTGGATATGGATGGTGACAAAAAGCAAGAGATCCTGAAAAACCCCAAGAGATTTATCCAGGATTTGGTGGGTATCTATCTAGAGGGACAAAAACAACCGCTCTGCTTCTGGCTGGAAGTTGCAGCAGTGCTGGTTACGCCCGACGGACTCGACGAGAAAGCCGCGAAAGAAGAATGGGAACCAGATAACTACAAAGGAAGCAATAACTATTATAAACCCGACTTATATACCAGGAAAGCCTTC
>JBAZRS010000096.1:8153-12145 GCA_041662825.1 Victivallales bacterium
GAAGATAATCTAGAGAGGTTCAAGGAACTCGCCTTAAAAGTCATGGCTTTCAAATTTGAACAGGTCGATGACCCTAACCAAAAAAAAGAGACTGCAACCAATAAGTCGGAGAATATTGAAAAAACGGCAAGGTCGACAGACAAAAGGAAAAAAGGAGGTGTAAGATGACAGCCGGCACCAAGGAAAAACCCCGCACTTCTGCTCAAAAGGCAAAAAACGAATTCGATATTCTCAGACAGCCCATTGATAGCGGGTACTGCTTCCTTATTGAAGCGAGTGCCGGCACCGGAAAGACATACAACATACAGCACCTCTATTTGAGACTGATACTTGAACGCGGACTTGAGGTCGGTGCCATCCTTGCTGTAACTTACACCGATGCCGCAACAGCAGAACTGAGAACACGTATCCGCGGTAACCTACAGGCAGCTTCTGAAGTGCTTGCAGGAAATGACATAGGGGATGATGACCTCCAGACATGCATCAACTCCATGCTTGACCAAGCCAGGAAACTCAAGGTGGACGAGAACGAATTGAAACGCAGGCTGCGCCTGGCCCTGCTATCCTTTGACGAAGCCGCCATCTTTACGATACACGGTTTCTGCAGCCGGATGCTCAATGAAAACGCCTTCGAGAGCCGTGTAGCATTCGACTTGGAGCTGGTAGAAGACCAGGACGAGATCCTCAATGAGATCCTGGCGGACTTCTGGCGCAGGAACTTTTATGGGAAAAATGAGGTTTTCACAACTGCCCTTGAGTTCTGCGAATTCGGGCCAGCCAACCTTCTAGAATTTGCCAAACTCGTAGTATCAAAACCAGAGCTCATCCTACTTGAAAATGAAGCCTTTGGTGTCTCTGATGCCGAGTTAACAACAAGGATTCGGAAAATTGCTGAAAAAGTCAAATCTGTTCGTACCAACGCTGCAACCAATCCTGGAAACCTACTCTTGATGCAGCAGCTTTCAGTCATTGATTCAAAAGATATTGACGACAATGAAACAGCCATAAGGGTGCTGAACCTACTCGAGAGAAACACAATAGCAGGTGTCAAACGGGAGATTGATCCATTCAATTCTGCAGTTAAGATAAGCATCAAGAAAGCCATGTATGCTCATCTTCGTAACGAAAGGCCTCTGGAAGCACGCAAGCGAATCATGCGCCTGCAGTCATATGATGACATGCTATTTGACCTGAGAACCGCATTGCGTGACAAATCAGGCCGAACAGCTCCTGAATGCGATCTGGCCAAACGGCTGAGGGCACGTTACAAGGCCGCAATGATCGACGAGTTCCAAGACACCGATCCGGTCCAGTGCGAGATATTCAATACCGTCTTCAGGCATGTCGACTCACTCTTTGTAATGATCGGGGATCCCAAACAGTCCATATACAAGTTCCGTACCGCGGACGTATATGCATACCTGGACGCTAAGAACAGGGAAGATACTGAGTCCAGGACTTTAACTAGGAATTTCAGATCGGCACAGGCCTTGCTGGACGGGGTAAATGAGTTGTTTTCCGGAAATATGCCGTTCCTGGAAGAAGGCATCCCATACATCGGAGTGGAATCCGGCAGATCAATGAAACGAAAACTCCTCCTGCCACCTGAAGCTGAAGGGAAGCCTTTCCATATTGACTGGATAAAGACGCCCGATGAAAGTGGAATTGCCAAGAGCAATGTGAATGTCATCGAATATACTGCGGACCAGATAGTGGAGGCCTTGCAGAAGTACAGATGGGAATCCTGCTACAAAGATAAGAACGGAAGCAAATCTGAAAGTTTGATGCCTCGTGATATAGCCATACTGGTCCCCAAACACAAACATGCAAGGGCCATGCGAAGCGCCCTCAAGCGGCGTGGAATCACCTCCATCATTTCGAATTCAGGGAATGTTTTCGAGTCTGAAATGGCAAAAGAAGTATTCCTCCTCCTGCGCGCCGTCCAGAATCCGGGTAACACAAAGTATCTCAAGACCGCACTGGGCGGAGGATTGTTCTGTTTTCCTGAAGAGACTCTGATCGGGCTGGCCGATTCAGAAGACAGTTCCGGAAAGAGTTCCGACCGGCTTTCTTTTTGGGCAGACATTTTCAAAGAGTACCGCGTCGAATGGGAGAAAAAGGGCGTCATGCCCATGCTCTCCTCTCTTGTCATGCGGGAAAACCTCCATCCCAACCGCGTAGAAGAAAAGGCGATTGACAGGAATGACAAGGATCCGTTCAAGAAAGGGATTGACAATCTGGCTAATAATTGCAAACTTTCCGAAGACGGGCTTGACATGCGTGAACGGAATATTGTGGATATCAGGCATCTTATGGAACTTCTGCACCGGACGGAAAGGGATCTGAGCCTTTCTCCGCAACTACTCCTGACATGGCTCCAGCAGATGATCAACGGGACCTCCATGAGGGAAGTTGATCCGGACGCATTCCAGACCCGCCTTGAAACAGACCTAGAGGCTGTAACCATAATGACCATACATAAAAGCAAGGGGCTTCAATTCCCACTGGTATTCTGTCCCATGCTCTGGGATAGCAGCTTCAATCTGAAAGCTGCGGGCAAACCTGAAGACTGGTTCTGCCACGATACTACAGACAACTCTTTGATTCTGCCACTTGGAAATGAAAAGGATTCATACAAGCATCAGGGGGAAAAGGAGGAACTCGGTGAACTTCTGCGGGTTGCTTATGTGGCTTCAACACGCGCTGAATATTTCTGCCGCCTGCTTTTCGGGAACTTCAAGAAAGACTGCACCAAGACTGCTCTTAACTATCTGTTTAAAAGAGATATTAGAAATGATACTTTCCTCGAGCAGAATGCTGGTTCTGTAGGAAATACTCCAGCAACTTTCGAAAATATCCTCGTATCAACAGTTGATGCAGATAATGTGAGATATCAACAGAAACCGCCAAAATATGAAATGCCGGACGCTCATGCGATAAAACTGAAGAACTACGGTCTGCGCAACGGCTTCGAAGTCCCCAAGAACTGGGGTATAATGAGCTATACCAGTCTGGGACAGCACAAAACCTCGCCTGCAGCGATCATAAAGACTGGAGGCGGAAAAGATGAGGCGGGTCCGGGCTCAATGACGCTAGAAGACCTGGACAAGGAAATTACAGAAGGACCGCGTTTGCCCGGTGGAGAAAAGACCGGCTCCTGTTTCCATGAGATTATGGAAAATCTTGATTTCAAACTCGTACAAGGCAATGACCACGGCAAATGGTCTGAAATCCCCTTGGTACGGGAACTTATTGAAAGCAAGATGCGAAAATTCGGGCTGATACGGGGGAAACGCGCCATTACTGAAATAGCTGACCCACTGCTTGTTGAACGCTATCCCCTACTCTGCAAATTAATCCATAAGACGCTTACGGCTCGGATTCCCGGACCATGCGGATGCAATTCCTTTTCACTTAACGAGATTGAAAAGCCGGACCATATCTCCGAAATGGACTTTTTCTATGAGATAACGGGTAATATTGACAAAGCAAGGCTTAAGGAGATAGCAAAAACCACACTTCCAAAAATCGGATTAAACGGAGAAAACGAAATCCTGTCAAGTTCTCTTGACCTTGCTCTCAGTGGCGGCAGAGTCAATACTGGTTTCATGAACGGGTCGATAGACCTCGTCTTTCGGAGAGACGGCCGATACTGCTTCGCCGACTGGAAGACAAATACGCTTGACGACTATGGCGCCGCTTCATTATGGAGGAAGATGTTCAGTGATTCCTTCATTCTGCAATACCTGATATATTCCCTAACGCTTGACCTCTACCTGAAAAGACGACTTAAGAATTACGACTTCGAAAAGCATTTCGGGGGAGGATACTATATCTTCGTCCGTGGGTTGGAATCGGATAACGGGAAAGGGATACTTGCCGACAGGATCGACGGCGGCCTATTGGACCGGCTGAAAAAATGCATCCATCACAGCACCATCAAAACGCACGAGGTGATATAATGAAAGGCAACAAGGGAATAAACGTCCAAA
>JBAZRS010000097.1:0-1331 GCA_041662825.1 Victivallales bacterium
AAATCAAAGCCTGGAAAGAAATACCCAATAATTGCAGTGATTTCAAAGAAACACTTTTCAAGCTATCTTTTCTTTTAGAACTTGATAATTCCATCAAATCAAAAAGATACCTGGACTTGTCAACTAAATGGAATAAACCGCCTCATGGCGGAGCCAGAAAATTAGTTGAAGATATTCATAAGATAGCCAAATTACGCACAGCCATCGTTCGTTGCATGAGTCGGTTTCGATCTGCCTCTCCAAAAAACTTTGTTTCCAAGTGTGTAGAAATATTAAAGAAGGAAGGCTCTAACTTCTCAGAAGAATGGATTATGGCTTCAGGCCGTGTGGCTGGATGTTATTCGTGGGGTTCGCCATATTCGGATTTGATAGGTCTTCTCTGCAAACCATGGCAATCGACTTCTCCACAAATTATTAGAGCTAAGGCTTGGGCTATCGGAACGTTCTTGCGTGGTGAGCCTAATGCAGCAAATGGCATAAATGTTGAAAACTTAAAAAACACGTGTATCGAACTTATACGGTTTTCAAGATCTCAAGATAAGATTGATGATGGAATTTTGCAAGATGTATTGTTTGCCATAATCAGTACCCGTCTTTGCATGAATTATCCTGAAGGAGTCTCTATATATGGTCCAAGAAGTAACTTTGTTAATGAAATAGCGAAAGAACTAAAAAACTTAGAAGATTATTTGCACGCTAAAGGCTGCTTGAAGCAACTTGAAAATATTTCATTCAAGCGTTTGGGAATAAAGGAGGAAGATGTATTTAGGTCTTCAAACAGAATTGGACAAGTCTCTGAGATTATTCAGGGATTCTCGACAGTTACATTGACACAAAGGGAAGATATCTGAATAAATTCCTTAATAAGTTAAATTAATATTATGATAACGATTGCTTGTAATAAATCAGGGAGATAAGATGCCAGCCCGCTTTGAAAATCTTGATTTGGGCACAATTTTAAGGATGCAGTGTTCCGTAAAGCTCAAAGCGCCCTTAAGATTTCCGACATTTGTCACAGTAAGGTTTGAGCGGGAGGACTGGCTTTTACTTCCAAAGCACAAACCATATCCATTATCTTTCAGCATGCCGGCTGAGAAAAGGGAATTACATACTCGTTGTGAAACTTGGGAAGGAACCGGCCTGCCATTAATGCGACTAATACCGACGATTTCTGCAAATAATCTCCCTGAGGCTTATCCAGATCAGGAAGATAATACCGATACTCGCACAGATTCAGATGGGAATAATACTTATAATATCGAGGAAGAATGTTGGCTCGATGCCATGTTCCCAGCCCTTACTGGCGAATTGAATGGATCTGTTCCTATTTT
>JBAZRS010000097.1:1341-12142 GCA_041662825.1 Victivallales bacterium
CCACCGCCCAAAGCAGACTTTTGAATGATTCTGTCTTGAGCGTAGGACCATTCATCAGTGGGAGTATGCACGAGGATTCCGCGCCTTTAAAGTTCTTGGTTCGCCGTTCACCTGTCTTTTTTGCTGATGACGCAGACGAACAATCCAAGATCGTTAAAATAATTGTTGCTAACGGTAAAATGATGGTATGCCGTATTGAGAAGGCTCCCAATGGATGTTCCTATCTCCATGCGACTGCCGTGGAAGACCCAATAGCCGAAGAAGGAGATAGTCATCGTTATTCACGCATCCACCTGCTGCGGCTGAAAGGCAGCTTGTCCTTGATATCTTCTCCGTCAGATGTCCTTGATACCGATCTGTCTGCTCTGGAAGTGCGCTCTTCTCCTCTGCTTGATGCCTGGGCAGCCTATCACCGGATAGCCACGATGGAAAGAAAAAGACTTTTAACTCAGCGGGCAGCACATGCTCTTGTTTTTTCAGACTATCAGCAGCAGAATAAAGGTTTTTCCGTTCGTATTCACAACTGGGAAAATATAGAGGTCTACAAGGCATGGACGGATCGCGATGAACGCCTTTGTCATCAAGCAGAGAAGGATAATAAAGCAGATTGTATAGATGCAGATGTCCGTGTATCAGGGACAGATACCAATTCCAGCCTCATCCTCAAAGGCTATTTAGATGAGATCAAGCCTGACGGAACAGCAATACTTACAATTGAGGATAATAAAAGTCCTCCTGAAAACGGTAAAATAGAGGCATTTGATTATGGAGACCGGCAAAATGAAAGAAGGAGTTCCGCATCCCGCAAGCTTCAAACTGGGAATGTTGGACTTCCTACTTTGCTGGACATAATGAATGCGCCTGAAAGTGCGACATCTGCCCACTGCAAGCATCTGGACAGTGGCAAATCCCGTTTTAACTCCTCTCAACTCGCTGCAATAGAACACGCCCTTGGCAACAGGAACATAGTTCTAATACAAGGTCCTCCGGGTACCGGAAAAACCTATGTTATTGCCGAGATTGTAAAACGGCTACTAAGCAGGCAGGGAAAAGACAAGCCAATCCGCTTGCTTATGTCAAGCACACAGAACGATGCTGTTCAGAATGTCATTGATAAGCTTGCCCAGCGCGGCATAATTATCCATATGATCCGCTCACGTGCCGCCTTGAAGCGAGCGAAAGCAGAGGATAATTATTTATATTTGTCGGGCCAGGTAGGCGATATGTGTACTGGACTTGACAATAGGCTTAATGAGGTGCCGGAGCTCAGGCGGACCATGGAAACCGTCGAGCAATTCAACCAAATGGCGCAGTTGTTGACTGGTTGGCCGGAAGAAGCTCATTCAGTTAAATCGCAGATAGGAAAGTTGCTTGATAAATGTCCTCCAGTGGCCAAGGAGTTTCTTTCGTCTAGAATTATAGAAGCCCGTTCACTTCTTGAGCGCTTTCCAGAACAGGGGGCGGAGGATCTCAGCCATAAGAAATCATCTGCAGCAGTATTGATTGAGAGGCTTCTCCAGATATTTGAAAGTAACGACTGGCGAACATTAGATCTTGCTCAAATAAAATTGGCAGAGGAGGAGGAAAGGCAACTTGAGGATGTCGGTTTTCCTCATATTGCTGAAGAAGTTTCCGAAGCTTATAAGACATTGCGACGTGCTAGACGTGATTCCAATCCGTCTTTTCCGTTAGAACTCAAATCTCTTTGCAATGAACTAAAGCAGGCTGTTGCTTCAGTTCGTCAACCTGCAGGAATGCCTTTATCAGAAAAATGGCTGACTGATGTTTCGAACTGGAGATTAGCTACACAGGCAATGGTCGAGGAACAGTTGGCTACACTGACAGGCACAAAGGCTGGAATCCTTTATACATGGAAAACAGCCCTTGCCGGCGACCCCCAGCTTTGGAGTGCCTTGCAGGAGCGTTACGCGCAAGTCGTTGGTGCAACCTGCCAGATGGCTGCTCCATTTGAACGCGCTGAGACACATGACTTTTATGACTACGTCATAATAGATGAAGCTGCAAGGACCGAAGTGTTTGATCTGCTTATTCCGATGGTCCAGGGAAAATGCATTATACTGGTTGGCGATCAAAAACAGCTTCCTCCTATGGTTGACCAAATGATTGTCCGGCGCCTTGAAGAAGAACATGTGCTGCTTGATTCAATGCTCTTTGAAAAAGAAACTCTATTTAAAGAGCTTTTTGAGCGGCTTCCAGAAAGCAACCGCTTCATGCTCAACATACAGTATCGCTCCAATCCAGTGATTGGTAAAGCTATAAGTCGTGCTTTTTATGATGACAAGTTGTTTTCAGGGGCAATTATTAATGAAGGCCCCGCGTATGAGTCATGGTTAGGAGACAAGAAACCCATATGGGGTATATATGGAGATCGACCACTTGTATGGCTTGACAGTTCCAAGGTCAGCAAGGGTTTTTGTAATCACGTTAATACTGAAGAAACCAAATTGGTACTTGATTTGATCAAGCAGTTTGTCGATGCCGAGACGTCTCATCCGCATAAGCAGAAAGAGGTTCATTTTATAGGAGTGATTGCATACTATGGGGCGCAAGTTGAGGATCTAGAGATGAAAATAAGAGTTTTTCCTTCCTTGTGGCGACACGTATCCTGCGGAACTGTTGATTCATTTCAAGGTAAGGAGTTCCCAGTAGTTATAATATGCTGTTCACGGCATGACACTCAGCGTGGGTCGGTGGGATTCCTGGCATCCCCAAACCGTATCAATGTAGCGGTTTCAAGGGCACAGCGTCAGTTAATTGTTGTCGGCTCCTTGCCCACCCTATGCCATCGTGATACCAACAGCGGCAGTTTACCGTTTAAGAAGTTTGTTGAAGCTGCAGGAGACACAATGTTCATAACAAATCCTGGCGAAGGGAAAGATTGATAATGGACTCAGACACAACAACCAATAAAGTAATGAATAGCTGCGACAATCAAGTATGGGATGAAGTTTATGTGCCAGGAATAGCCTATGAGGTGTATTTGGAGATTGCTTCGATGAATGGAGAAGACTCTCTGCAAAAAGCAGTGCTTGGGCTGCTACGGCTATCTCCAGGGCGTCACTCGGCAGAATTAATGTGTGCTGATTTAGGAATAAGCGAGGTGCTGCTACGGCAAGTCCTTCGCCATCTAATAGACCAGCAGTCGGTGGTAGAGCAAGACGGTCTGTTTGCGAACGCAAAAAGTGATGGTGAAGAGATTCACCCCGTGCAAAAAATTAATGGGTGGGTGTTCTGGGACGCTTATGGCCAGCGTTTTCTTGAAACAGTCCTCATAGATTTATCCGCTGAAAAGTTAAAAAAATTTCTAGGCATGAAAATGCGCCGTAAGAATTGTCCTTGTTCAAGTAACTTGAGACCAAAATTGAATGAGATGCAAAATGCTCTCCTGTCAGTTCTTCGTGCTGGAGACTGCTCTATCTTTCAGACATCTGATGAGAATGGGAATTTTCTAATTAATGAAGCCGTCGGACTATCTGTCCAAAGAGTTCTGCTCCGAGATAATGATTTCGAATGCCCCTTGCTTGTACCCGTGGAAGTTAGGGCAAGGTTAAGCAGTGAACCTGCTCTTATATTCCATAACCCTCAGCTCATGGACATCTCTATGACGCAACCTGTTCCGGATGCCCATATCAAGGAGCAGATTAAACAAGAACAGAGTGAAGACTTTGAACACCTCTATTCCAATGCAAATAAATTCAATCTCCAATTCTTGAAGAACCGACATGCTGATGTGCTTGCAAACTTAGGTGGAGTTGACATGATAAGGGCAGATGCTAGAAATGCGCGTGACAGAGAACTGTCAGGATGCGTTAAATCGTCTACATGTTTTACTGATGAACTGCTTGCTACAGCTGAAGATGCGGAGGAATCATTGTTGCTGTTAAGGCAAAATATTGGAGCCGAGCCTGTTGTTCGTCGCAACTTCGAACATGTTCTCCAACTGCTTGCTCGCCTTGTTGGGGAAGAGATGGCCGATTTTTTTGAAGTTAGAGAACATTTTAAGGCACTGCAGCAAGCTGCTCAAGATATAAGCAATGCTGAAAGCCGTAAGAAATGGGCTTTAATCCGTTGTCAAGAGCGATGTCGTAAATTGTCAATTGATCTTGGCGGATTCCATATTGAGACCCATCTTAAGGAGATAGACCGTTATCCTAATATCATAAAAGACACTGGTTGCAGACATCAGCTAGGATATGCTTTTACTTTATGGCTTCTCCCCGCCTTTCTTGATGTTGATACGGATTCTGCAAAGGCGCATGTTGATAAAATTCGCCATGCTTTTCACACAAATCCTAGTTTTGGAGATATGCTTGCAAACACAATTAAACAAAGAATTCTAGATAAGGAGACCAGAGATGGCAACACATACGATGGTTTGCCTGTATTAGCTGTCAAGCGTAATGTTTATAGCATCTGGAAGGTTCTCTCTTGATAAATAAATATGGAGATTATTGGAAATATCTTAAGGGTTCCTCTAAGAATTCTATCTCCGAAGGACACCCCTCTGCTCATCCTTTCGTATTCCATGTCTTTCCTCTTCATGCTGTGCCGCCCGTTTGGACTGGGTAGACTTCCATAGGTGGCAGATAACCTAGCGACTCATGGAGCCGCCTGCTGTTGTAAAACTCGAAATAATTGACGAACCCTTCGTGCAGCTGTCATGTTCGAATAGTCCTTGAGGTAGATGTCACCGAAAAGGAAAATCCTGAGTCTCTTTGATGACTTTATCACGAAACTGCGTTTATTAAAAGTAGCGAAGTTAGCCCGACTTCGGCGGTGAACCGCCGAACAAAAAAACCAGTTAGCCTCAAATAATTTAAAAAAACCAAATGTAGTAACAAAAGACTTTGTAGTGACAAAAACACCCGCCTTTAGCCTCAAACGATAGATAAAAGTGAGGAAGTCGGGTTAGTAACATTGGTGGAATTCTATGTTGTTCACTTATTGTCATATTACCGATTAACTGTTTTTTTTTAACATTATCTGGTTGGTTGGACAACTGATATATCAAACAGTTATCTTGATCCGACCCAATGCGTCACCGAAAATATCAATTTTCGCATTTATCACAATTCCACAATTGTGTTACTCTTGATCCATTTCTTTGTCATGTCGTTGACAATTTTCCTCTGGCTCGGGGTGAGTTGCGCCATATTTTTTATGACAATGACTGTGCCGTAAATATTGTTGGCGTAAAGAGACAGTAACTTCATGAGTCCTTGCGTCGTGCAGGTAAAACCGCCGATAGCGTCGATGAGGCGGATATCTTCCACACACAGTTCGTTCAAGTCGTTCAGCGTATGCATTATGGCATCGCTGTGGTTATTTCCGGGAGAGCACGACAGAATGCGCAAGACATCTCTTGTAGGCAGGGTCATCCAATCTGCAAACGTCAATCCGCAAAATTTGTAATCGGCAAACTTACGCTCAAGCAATTTCCCTTCACAGAATCGGCAGGCTATCTTTTCTTTTTGCATAGGGAACGAGGCCCCTAAATTCTTATCAGGATAGTATTTATAATTTAAGATTGCGCATTCAATAACGCCTTTCCATTCTTCATATATATTGTCATTTGTTTTCATGAGCGCATCGAGGCCGTCAAACAGGATGGATTTTTCTTTATTCGTCATCTGCGACAGGCGTTTCCCTATGTCGACTCCGGTCGTCTCCTTTAAAAGAATTTTTGCCGTTTTATAATTCGTACTGTTAGCAAGAAAGCCAACGCACTGCCGTGAAAGCTCCGCCCCTTCAAAAAACATTTTCCGAGGCAGGCTGAAGCGGTTTCCCTTTCCTCGACAGCGCAGGCACTTCCCTATGTCGCTTTTATCGCTGAAGACATAGCATAAGAGTTGCGACTCTTGCGAATTGACTGCGGCGAAGCCCTTGATGAGCGATGTCGATATATTGAGCGCGTTGTAGACAGATATGTCGCAACGCATTTTTTCCTCCGCGAAATCAACGAGAAGCATAGGAGGAACATTAATGTCAAGTATGCTTTCAAATGTTTGATCTAACAAGGAGTTGTTGTTCGGAATCGCGGCATCAAGAAAGGCGGCCTCTGTTTTTTTACAGGCCCGAAGCACATCATCAATATTTGTCGAGATGCGATTAATGGCATGTTGTTTGAGTTCCGTTCGCGCTGTCTCGCTGCTGATAGAGAAGACTGAGTCTTCGGCGTGATGGCGCTTTTTGGGGAAGAAGGGCACCTGAGAATGGGCGTCATAAATTGCACGCGCTGTCGGCGTGTCATTGTCATTGATTCGGCACGGCGTCCCGCTATAAATAATCTCTCCACCTTCGATGCCGGCGCCAGGGCCGAACTCAATGGTGTAGTCGCTCTCATAAATGATGGTGGGGTTATGCTCTACAGCGATAATGGTGTTTTCATTTGCAGCAAGACGCTTGATGACCTCTGTCATTTTTCGAATATCCTCGTGATGCAGTCCTTTGGACGGCTCATCGAGAAAACAGAGCGTTCTTTTTTCATTCTGGGCGAGAAGCCGTGCTAGAACTACTCGCTGATACTCACCCCTGGAAAGACTTTTTATGCTGCGCGACAAGGTAAGGTAGCCTATGCCAAGCTGGGTGCAAATGCTGCCGATGTTTGTCATTCCTGCATCGGGAAGCGCCTGCGGTAGCTGGGCTAAGGGGATGTTCAGTATGTTGTGAATGGTCAATCCTCGATAGCGATGGGAAAGTGTCACGGCATCGTAACGCCTGCCTTCACATTGAGGGCAAATGCCCAGTCGCTCGCCAGTTTTCCCCTTCATAAAGCCTCGTCCCATGCAGTAACGACACTTTCCAGCTTCCGAGGAAGTCAGGAAACATTTCTTTTCAGTTCCAGTATGCGTTTCATAAAGATTTGCAATCGTCTCCATGACTCTCAGCAGAGTTCCCACGTCCGTTGCATCATTTGTCTGAATTCCTCTCTGATTCAGATATACGGCATTGTGAAATCCGTATTTTTGCATGTCTTGCGAAATCCGTTCGAAGATAGCCCTAGTGAATGAGGATTTTCCACTACCAGATATGCCGCAAATCGTCGTAAATGCATTATAAAATATGGTGGCGCTAACGTTTTTTAGATTGTTCAAACTGACATTAGTGAAGGACATGGCTCCGGTTAACTGCTTTTGCAAAGGTTTCGAAACTATGGCCATGTCGCATGGTACTTTACCGCATAAATATTTTGCCGTAGGTGTCTGGTAGTTATTGATATTCTCTATATAATCTGTGAAAAGCACTTGCCCCCCTTCTGTGCCACCGCCAACGCCTAGTTCTACAATATAGTCGCATGATGAAAGCAGTTTTTTATTATGCTCTACAAGAATAAGCGTATTTCCTCTTTCACATATTTCTTGAAATATAACGGAAAGTTTTTCGATGTCTTGATAATGCAGACTTGAAGAGGGCTCATCAAGAAGGTAGCAGATATTCTTTAAATTTGTATTGACCATTGCGCAAAGGCGAATGCGCTGAAGCTCTCCCCCGCTCAAGGTAGAGCTACTTCTATTGAGGCACAGATGTAAGCAGGAGACTTTCTCATATGTAGAGAGCCTGCTTTCCAGTTTTTGTAAATGGCTGTCTATATCCTTACATTTCGGTTGTGCCGAGCACGCATGACCCCAGTTACGCAGATCCTTAAGCGTCATCTTCAAGAGATCTCGCAACACTACGCCGTGGAGTCGAAACGCATCAATGGTAGGGTCAATTCGTGTGCCTTCACAGTGGTCACAAGGAGTCTCGCGGATAAATGGTGCGATGGAGCTTCTCCGGGCTCCCTTGTGAAAGCTTGTTATTAGATAATTAATTACCCCCTCGAAGGCGAGTGCCTTTTTCCCTCCAATACGATCTTGAAAGGAAATTGCCATTCCCGATCCCTGTAGCAAGAGCTTTAGTTCCTGCTGTGTTAAACGGCCGACAGTCTTGTTAATATTGATGCCTTGTTGATTACAAAAGGCAGAGATGAATTTTTCCGTTATTGTCGTATATTTGATGCCGGTTTCATTCACAAAATGAAAGCCTCCACACAAGATCGGCCGCGCCCTGTCGGCTATCATGGAATCCAGCGCGATATGTTGAATTTTGCCGATGCCACGACAACGTGTACACCCCCCTCCCCCATCATCGTAGGCTACATTGAAAGAAAATCGACTCTTGTGCAAACGGGGGACTATATGGAGACACGTTGGGCAAAAGGTTTGCAGAAGGGGGTTGAGCAAGGCATCGATGCCAGTAATTTTAGCGAGGATAGTGCACTCCAATAGGTTCCCCAATTCTTTGAATCGATGCTCGGAGAGCGGAGCAGTTGCGACAGTGATAGATGCGCGGGCTCGCTCGCGTTTTATCGTGGTGGGCAAGCACGATATATCGTAAAATTCTTCCTTCAGCAGATTTCCTAGCGAAGCAGCCAACGTGCGTTTTTCGTCATAGGTCTTGTCATATATGACATCAATGGTGATATATTCGACATATTTCCTGAAAAAAGGAAATATGTCGCTCTGAATTTCATTACCACAACGCAGACAGTACGTCTTCGCCGCGTGGGTGAACATTTCCCGCAAGATTTCATGAATTCCTGAGATGGTCGAAAGCGTTGAAGCGGCATTCGTTACATGGTTGACGACATCGATGAAGAGAGTTTGAGGCAGATTCTTTATAGCAGAGACATCAACAATGTCATCGATCACAAGGTGGTCTTGAATGGTTTTTGTCTTCAAACGCGAAAAGTTCAATGCCCCAGAGGCTGCAAGAATTTTTTTTAACAAAGTGCTTTTCCCAGAACCGGAAACGCCAGTCAGTCCGGTGATGCGATTGTGAGGAATTGACAGAGAGATGTTTTTTAAATTATACGCGTATGCATTAACAATATCTATACCCATGTCAGTCCTCCTTTTTTAAAAGGGAAATAAGAAAATATGACTTTTTATAGGCTCGCATATGAAATTTTCAACATCATAGACTCTTTTATAGATCCTAGTTCTGCAATGGTCACTCGTACGCGAGAATCAAAATTATCTTCAATAATTATTCATTTTAATTCCGCGCCATCAAGTTCGTTTATTCGTTCGCTGTACTCTATTATTTCTTTTGGGATCTCTTGTATGAATGTACCATTTTCATTGAATTCGATTAATGTACGAATTGATTGGAACATTGATTTATGTCCTAAATGTGGCCCAAAAGACACTATGTTATTAAAGTATCTTGGCACAGGATCATATTCATATTTAAATTTTTTCATAGACTTATTTATTAGTACATTCCATTCGTTGTATATTCCATTTGATGAACCTAAGAAACCATAGTTCTCTTGATTTCTTATCTTATCCATGACATTGATTAAATTGCGCATAAATGTGTTGTCGTCTGATATTGTTCTTCTATTATTGTTATTAGGCGTGTTCCTATAACCATACATGGTAATGCTGGATACATTCATCTTTACAAATTCATTGACATCAGATATAAATGATTCATCAGACTGTCCAGCCAGCCCATACATGAGATCAACATTTAGCCTTAGATTTTTATTAAATGCTAGTATTTTACTGATGTTTTCATGGATGATATTTTTTGTGATATATATGCGCTTATTGGCCCTTAGCACATCTTCATCTAAAGACTGGATACCGATTGATATCCTGTTTATGAACGAATTTTCTATTGCTTTTAGCTTATCATCAGTTATTTGAGAGGAGTGTAGTTCAATGTTAAACATATTATCATCACTAAACTCAGCATTCCAATATTCACTAATCAAATCAAAAAGAGTCTCCATGTCGTTTGCTGACATTAAGGAAGGTGATCCTCCGCCGATGTATAGAGCCTTTATCGATTCATTTTTGAATGTTTGGCTGGCTATCATGAATTGGGCCTCGACCGTATCTAAGAACTCCTTGACATAATCCTCTTTTCCAACGGCATGGGTACGATACATACAATATGAACATTTTTGCAAGCAATATGGAAAATGTATGTACATGGTTAAATAGTCCTCATCGAATCTATTCTTTATGTAGGATTCCCAGATATTTATTATATTATTTACTTCATTTATTTTTCGTCTCCTTCTCCAGGAGAATTCAGTCTTCTTCAAATAGGATTCCCAGTAATTTTTTATAGTATTAACTTTATTCATTTTTGTCACCTAAGCCTATTCTGAGGCCTATGAGATTCACAACAAAAACAATCTGCTTTTTCGGAGATGTTTTTCAAATTATACTCGTATGCATTGTCGATATCGTCATTCACATATCACTTTTTTTAGAAGGAAAATATGACTTTTTATAGGCTCGCATATGAAATTTTCAACGCCGATGCTTTGTGGCGTTATGCAACATTCTATCCTTTTTACCTCTTCATAATGATATACTGTTCTTTTTCTGTTTATATATGAATTGCAATCAAGCTCAATATCGCAGCAAACAAGAATAATATGGCCATCGTTACTTAAGCGTTTGTCAGCAAATTGAAATATATGGTCAACCAGATCAAGCCCCTGTTCATCCCTCCAGGCATTCGTCAGAAAAGCATAGAGCTGACTATCCATTTCTTTCTTCGCTTTAGCGCTGGTGGCGGATATGGCATCGTTTTTGTCGTCGAGTTGGCTTATTGGAGGGTTGGCGATGATGATATCATACATAGCGCATGGAAGCAGAGACAAGGCATCGGAAAAGTCCATATTCAGCACTGTAATTCTGTCTTGTGCGTGATACTTTGCAATGTTTTCGATGCAGCACTGGTGGGCAAGCGGATTTATTTCGACCGCCGTAACATG
>JBAZRS010000098.1:0-12052 GCA_041662825.1 Victivallales bacterium
TATCCTGTACTGGTTCATGTAAGACACCGGCGAGCTTCCGAATTCCTGCTTGAACGCCCTTTGGAAATGCCCCTTTGATATACAGGCGAGGGCGGCGAGTTTGTCTACGTTGATCCTGCTGTCATAATGGGAATGCATGTAGTCCCTGGCTTTGGAAAGACGGGTGGAAAAGGAATTTTCGCGTTTCATGTTCTTCGGTGAATGGACAAGAGCCAGGAAGGCGAAAAGATCGGAAACGCACCTATAGAAGCGGAAGAACCTCAATTCCGATTCGCTTTCCTTCAAGTCCGAAATCCTTTTCATTATATCACAGAGTTCGGCGCTCTGGACTTTGTCCAGGGAGAAAACACTGTTCCAGTCAGGGAACCTGAGGCCCGAAAAAAGGGAGAGAAGTTCGCTGAATGGGATTGTGAGATTCCCGCCTTTCCCGGTATCATACGAGAAAGTGAATTCGGAGTACGTCAGTTTTCCTTTGCGGACCGGGGGAAAGCTGTGCCCTTCCCCGGGGGAGCTTAAGACAAGAAGCCCTGGTTCGGCAGATATCAGACTGCCATTAAAGGAGAATTTACCTGTGCCGGAGCCGTACAAGACGACATGATATATGTCGTGACGGTGTTCCGAAGGCCTGTCGGAGGATTTATAGCTGTGCGCCTCGTCCATGCTTATGTGCATTGGGCGTATGCGGTAGCACTGCCCGTTGAACGATATCTGCAGGAACTGGGGTTTATCCTCGGGAAAATCTTTGTCGGTGAATATCTTCATATATCACAATATTACAAAATAATGCCGTTATTGTCCATTTTATAAAGATATTATAGCGTTATTTTACAAAAAGAGCAACTGATCTTAATGTAGCGTCATTGATTTTTTCCCTGCGTGAAAAAATCATTATTTAAAGGGAGACAAGAATGAAAGACCATGTTGAAAATGCGGAATGGCTGGTGGCGGAAGCCCATAAGAATGGCGGACTCGCGCCGCTTGACGTAGAAAGGTTCTGGAAAGATCAGGACGAGGCGGTAAGGGATCCTTTTTCAAAGGAAATACAACAGTTGCCGCTTAACGTTTTCAACAGTACGGAAGTGGTGTTCGACGAACTGGGAATCCCGGAGGATTTCTGGAAATACCAGAACGACGAGTCGTGGCGCCTCTCTCTCAACAAGGCGTTCAATGACAAGGCGGAGAAGGTTGTCGGGCGCAGACTGCTCAGTGAAAAAGCCTCGCCGCCGCCTGAGGATCGCTATCCCGCAACAAAGGGTCTCCACGACGTTTTCGAAGCCAGAAACATATGGCACGAAGGTTCCTGGTGGCTGCAGCAGTCAGCAGGCACTGAGGATGAATTGAAGGCCCTGCTGGACAAGGTCGAGGGCCGCGATGTTCGCAAATTCATCTTGCCGGAAGGATGGGATGAAGCGAAAGCCAGGCTTATGACGAAAGGCATAAAACCGAATCTTTACCGCGGGCAGCGCGGGCCATGCACCTTTGCGACAAGCGTCTACGGTGCTGAAAACATGATCTTCCTCACTTTGGACAACCCCGATCTTGTCGTCCGTTTCCGCGATGCAATACTCAAAACTATGCTGGAAATAGGAAGAGTTCTTGACGAGGAAGCGGGTTATACCAAGGACAACTTTCCACACGGTTTCTGGTTTGCCGACGACAACTGCTGCCTTTTCAATCCGGAAATGTACGAGCTTTTCGGTTATCCGATACTGAAAGGCGTCTTCGACCATTACAGTCCCAATCCCGGAGATTCGCGATACCAGCATTCCGATTCCGCTATGGCGCATCTGCTGCCCTTCTTTGAAAAACTCGGGATGACAGGTGTGAATTTCGGCCCGACCCTGACTGTAAGCGAAATTCGCAAATATTGTCCGAAAGCGATCATTTACGGTCAGCTTGCGCCGTTCACATTCAGCCGCAACGAGGAAGTCAACATGGTCTGCGAACTGTTGCGCGACTTCGGGCAGGCAAAGGAGAAAAGGGGACTGCTCTTTTCAACGGCCGGTTCGATAAACAACGGCTCCCGCCTCACCGGCATGCGTCTTCTGATGGCCGCCGCGCAGCTATGGTGCAGATACGAGTAGTGAGATGTAATATATGAAGGTTGTCGTAAAGTAGCGCGGGATAGCATCCCGCAGCTTGGTTTCGGTCGGATTGCCCGAGCTACTTGTTTTTAATCCAGTAAATCCTGTTATCCTGTCAAAGAAGTTTCCAATTATATTTTATCCCCGGAAAAATCTGCGAAATCCGCAAAGGGCTGGAAGATATCCTTTTTTCCGTGGAAGGACGGTTTTAAACAGATCCCCTCTGATTTGAATTTAAACATTGTGAATATACTTTAAGGGAAAAAGGTGAGCTATGAATGCGATCAGAGACATTGTTGAAGTTAAGTCAAATCATATTGATTATGATTTACCGCATGGATTTTCCTCTGGTAAGGTCGAGCTTATCATTATGCCTTATGACAAGCGAAAAATGTTCCAGTCTGAAAAGAAACAATCCAAGGCCAGCATTAGAGGCTCACTAAGGAAATATTCAAATCCATCCTTAATTAATATTGAGAAAAAAGCCTGGAGCATGGCTGTGCGGGACAAACATGCGAATAGTTGACGCTAACGTTATTCTCAGATACCTGCTTGATGATCATCCTGTCCATTCTGTTAGAGCCGCAGATATTATCGAAGCCAGTTCAATTTTCATCCTTACAGAAGTTGTATGCGAGGTCGTTTTTGTGCTGGAGAAAGTTTATTCTGTTGAACGTCGTGAAATTATGGATAAACTGGTTTGCCTCCTGCAATTTCCTAATATCTCAACAGATAACGCTGAAATCATCAAAGAGGGCCTGAAGTTTTATTCTACAAGGAGAATTGATTTTGTTGATTCCCTGCTTTGCGCATACAATAAGGTCAACGGGGATGAAATCATTACCTTTGATGAAAAGATAATCAAAATAACCCGCTAAATGCAATTCAAAGTTAATCCTGTTATCCTGTCAAATCAGTTTTTGAAATACTGATGAAACAAAGTGTTTGCAAACTTGTGAAATGGGCTTGAAATGGTTAAATTGTACTTGTTGATGTTTGCAATGTCGGCCGTTTGCATGGCAGGCTGCACTACAGATAAACAAAATAACATGGAGGGAATCAAAATGAAAGAAATCAAACTCAAAGGTAACCCGATCCACATTTCCGGGAATCTTCCGGCAAACGGTTCCGCCGCCCCCGACTTCGTCCTGACCAAGGCGGACATGTCGGATGTTTCGCTCAAGGATTTCAAAGGCAAGAAGGCAGTGCTCAATATTTTTCCGAGCATCGACACGCCTGTCTGTGCAATGTCCGTGAGAAAATTCAATGAGGAAGCTTCCAAACTCGGGAACACCGTCGTCCTCTGCATTTCGGAAGATCTTCCTTTTGCGCAGGCCAGGTTCTGCGGAGCCGAAGGAATTAAGAATGTGGTTCTCCTTTCTGACATGAGGAAGAGGGATTTCGGAAAGAAATACGGGATTGAGATTGTTGACGGCCCGATTGCAGGACTCCTTGCGAGATCTGTGGTAATCCTCGATGAAAACGGAAAAGTGAAATACACACAGCTTGTTCCGGAGATCGCCCAGGAGCCCGACTATGAGGCGGTGCTTGTAGCGCTGAAAAACTGAACGTCCAACATTCAACATCGAACACTGAACATCGAATCAAATATTTTAATTCAAAGTTGGAAGTTCGAAGTTGGATGTTCGATGTTCAAGTTATTTAAAACATGACCAATCTCCAGAAACGAGACCTGAAATACATCTGGCATCCGTGTTCGCAGATGAAGGACTACGAGCTTTTCCCCCCGCTCCAGGTGAAGGAGGCGAGGGGAGCTTTCATCATAACTGCTGACGGCAGGAAGATCATTGACGCCATCAGTTCATGGTGGTGCAAGAGCCTCGGCCATTCCCATCCCCGGATCAGAAAGGCAGTACAGTCCCAGATTAAAAAGTTCGAACATGTGATCATGGCAAACACCTGCAATGAAATGCTTGTCGAACTTTCTGAAAGATTGTGTTTGCTGATGCCAGGGCTTGACAAGGTCTTCTATGCCGACAACGGTTCCACCGCAGTTGAAGTGGCGATGAAGATGAGTCTGCAATATAACCTCCAGGCCGGAAGTCCGGAAAGAAATAGATTCCTCGCACTGAAAAACGGTTACCACGGCGAAACAATTCTCACCCTTGCCGCAGGCGACTGCGGGATTTATTCAAAGCCATACAAGTCAATGATGCCCAGTATCCCGAAAATTATGGAAATTCCATATCTTTCCGGTTCGGATTCTCCTGAATGGTTGAAAATGAAAGAGCTTCAATGGAAGGCGACTGAAAAACTGCTTGACAGGTCTTCCGGAAAGATATCGGCGATAATTTTCGAACCGGTTGTTCAGGGCGCAGGAGGAATGCTCATCTACAGTCCGGATTTCCTGCGCAGACTCAGAAGCTGGTCCAGGAAGAACGGTGTCCATCTGATCGCGGATGAAATCATGACAGGTTTCGGACGCACGGGAAAAACCTTCGCATGTGAACATGCCGGAATCGTCCCTGACTTTGTCTGTCTCTCAAAAGGACTGACGGCAGGCTGGGGCGCGATGTCTGCGGTGATGTGTTCCAATAAAATCTATAATGCTTTCTATGATGATTATATGAAAGGGACTTCCTTCCTGCATTCGAACACTTACTGCGGGAATGCGATTTCCGCGGCGGCTGCTTTAGAAGCCATGAAAATATATGAAGACGAGAAAATTGTTGCGAATGTCGCAAGGCGAAGCTGCGAACTTCGCAGACGCATGGACTGGGTTGCCTCGGAGACAGGTGCTCTGAAAAATGTCCGGGGTGTCGGTTTTATCGCCGCTGCCGACATAATAAACCCAGTCACCGGGAAACCTTTTCCAGCAGCCAACAGGACGGGTTTCAACTTCTACAGGAATGCCGTTGAGTTCGGTGCCCTTCTCAGACCGCTCGGTGATACTGTCTATTTCCTCCCGCCTCTGAATACGCCCGACAAAGTCCTCGACAATCTCGCGGAAATAGCAGTCAAGGCGCTGAAGAAAACGATTAAGTAGAGCAGACTTAACTAGAGCCTGCTCGAAAAGGTTTTCTGGAACAGCTCTTACGAGCTTGACTACAAACGAATTCGCCTCAAATTCAAAGTTTTTGTTGATAGTTAACCCCGTAAGGGGTGTTCTTATTATACCTTTTCGAGCAACGTCTAACTAGAATGGAATAAAAAACTTATCCGATTTCCCACTTTTTCAATTTCGGATTTGAAAGGTCTCTGCCTGAATGGATTATCGTGATGACGCTTATCGTTTTATCTTGGAGTTGATAGATTATCCTGTAGGGTCTTAAAATTATTTCTCTGACGTTGTTTCTGTCTGCTTCAGGAACTTTCCTTCCCATCTCCGGCAATAAGGAAAGTTTTTCTACGGAAGATATGATTTTGCCTGTGAATTGAATTGCATAAAACTCCGAATCTCTGGCAATAAATTCTTTTATGCTCTTCAGGTCTTCTACTGCAGTTTTAGTCCAGAGAATGTTCATTTCTTTCCAAGAATTCTTTTCACTTCATTATGGGATATGACTTTGCCGGTTTTTATATCATTGAGTCCTTTTTCAATTTTCTGCTTCACATATATTTCATACATGATGTCGTCCCATGTTGAATTGTCGGGCAATGAATTGATAAGTATTTTTGCGTTTTCTTTTACAGTTGCCGTATGCATTCTTCACCTCACGTTTGTTTTCCCTAAATTAATGGCTGGAATGATTATGTCAAGAAATCCGTTTCTCAGATTCTATCAATCAAGAATTGCCTGTTGGGCCTAGTCTACAGATGCCAATATTTTTAACAAATAATATGAATCTATTGGGTTTTGTCATTCATTTTCAGAAGTGTTCGCAGAATAATTAATAAGAGCCATGTAGGGAAAGCAAGAATGTGCATTATGATTCAGGATTCCAATTTGCCAGCCATTGTTTGCCATATTGACCAGGCCCACCTGAATGTTGTTTGTTTTTTCCTTGTAAATGAGTTCTTCTTTACCATTGTTAGAATGTATGAATTCATATTTGCCTTCAGCATAGTTCACTGTTCCGGTTTGCACGCCGGCATTTGCAGTGTCAACACTGTTTACTATCCCAATGTGCAACCCTGAATTATCACTGGCTGTGTTGTATAGGGCCATGGATAATCCATGATTTTAATACTGCCTGTCGGCCAGTGATAAAATTATTCCGTAATTGTGGCCGGCCTCATCGAATAAACTAAGGGCGATTGCATAACTCTCCCACTGATATGCGAATGGGGCCAATCTTAGCCCGTACATTTTACTCGAGTTATAATTCAAGATTAATTCTGAGGATATGCCATAAACCTTTGTACGGGACCCAAAGAGCTGCATTCTTGGGGCCACTCCAATCTGAAATACTGTGTAATTATAATTATGCAATATTCCTATATCATCAAAGTCAAAAGGTTCAGCATTTGATGTTAGGCAAATTATAAATATCAATGCTAGAGCAATTGTTTTCCTCATCTTGACACCTTCCCATGTCTATGAGCTTTAATATTTAAGAATATACATTAAAATGTCAAAATTACTGTTTTCTATATCTTCCGGTTAGATTATTGTCCCTGAACATTCTGCGAATTTCGCAAAGACTGGAAGGAATCTTTCTTCAGGTGGGTTTAAGATGCTCGGTATCTAAACCTGATTCAGATTCCGTAATCTACTCGTTCATAAAGTATAGCTGGGGGAGGTTTTGCTTTTATCCCGGATTACTTGATAATTGTCTTGGCTGTACTATTTTCACGTGCATTTATTTTAAACATAAATCATATCGGTTAATGGATCAAAAATGATGAAATCCCGCATAATATTTACTGTCGTGTTATTGGCGGTTTCGACTTTTTTACTCCAGGGATGTTCTACTCCAAGACCCGTACTTTATCCCAACGCCTATCTGAATAAGGTCGGCAAGGCCCAGGCCGACAAGGATGTTGACGCGGCGATTAACAAGGCGAAACAATATGGACTTAAAGCAACTTCGCACGGGCAGGATGCCACCGACACGGTTTCAGACACCGGTGTCGGAGCTGCCGCAGGCGCAGCATCCGGAGCGGTGGTCGGGCAAGGCGGAGCGGCTGTCGGTGTCGGTGCCGCCGCCGGTGCTGCGGGTGGTGCCGCCGCCGGAGGGACGAGGATCTTTTTCCGCTGGCTTTTCGGATCATCCAAGCCGTCTGAACCTTACAGGAGATTTGTCGATAAGACACTGCGTGAAAAGGGATATGAAGTCCTTGGATGGGAGTGAGATAAAATGAATCTTCCAATCCGTAAATTATGCATGGGGATCCCCGAAGAACTTGCGGGATTGATAAGAAAGCCCGGAAATGACTGCCTGCTCTCGTGTTTAATATTGGCTGTCTTGTGCAGTTCGGTTTATGGCATGAGTACAGGAATATGGAGGGCGCCGCTCCAGGGTTTCTATGTCGCCGTGAAATTTCCCCTCCTGATAGTACTGGTTACCGTGGGGAATGCCCTGATTAACAGTATGTTTGCAAAAGTTCTTGGCGCGAAACTCACATTCAGGGAGTCCTTCACAGCCGTCCTGATGTCGTTCAGCATAGCGTCGATAATCCTCGCGTCATTCGCGCCCCTCATGCTTTGCCTGGTATGGAACAGTCCGCCGGTCACGGATCCGAATTCAACAATAGCGCACCATGGAATTTTACTTTTCAATGTTGTCTCAATAGCATTTGCGGGTGTGGTTTCGAACCTGCACCTTTACAAGCTGATTTTACACCTCACGGAGTCGAAGACGGAATCCAGACGGATAATCTTTTCCTGGCTGGCGGTGAACCTGCTTCTGGGTTCACAGTTATCATGGATTATGCGTCCCTTTATCGGCGGACCTAAAGGGGCTGTCGAATTTCTGAGGGAGAACGCTTTCTCCGGCAACTTCTTTGAAGCGGTGTTTCATACGGCGAAAGATCTGATGTTCTGATAAGGAGGCATCTTCGGAATGACTGATTACTGGATTATCGATTTTGAGTTATAGGAGAATGGGAAATGCAGGATTTCATAGTGCCCTTTGTGGAACCTTTGTGTTCCTTGTGGTAAGAAAAGATTGACCACCAGGTTCACGAAGGGAAGAGCGCGAAGTTCACAAAGAATGAAGGATTTCAAATAACAAGATAAGGGAGGTTGTCATGAATGATGAAAAAGAAAACTTGAATGTGGCGGAAGGCAGTGAAAAGGCAATAAAATCCGACTCTGAAGATGCGAACAAATTGTCATGGCTGACGGAAAACCTCCTCAAGGATCCGCTTAAAGTCTTAACCGGCTTAGATCGGGTGTCGACTTCCGGGTTCCTAGTCAACATCCTCCTTATAAACATAGTCTGCCTGTCGGCTTACGGTGTGATCGTCGGAAGTTTTTCCGGGGGCATCCAGTGGTACATGTCGCCGGCTAAAATCATAGTCGGACTGCTGTTGTCTGTGCTCTTCTGTTTTCCGAGTTTTTATATATTCATTTGCCTTTCGGGGATAGATGTGAAACCGGGGAAGGCGTTCCTGATCCTGCTTTCTTCAATCTCCGTGTTTTCGATTCTGCTGGTGGGGTTTGCCCCGATAGCCTGGGTTTTCTCCCAGTCGACAAGCACGGTCTTCTTCATCGGGTTCTTCCATCTTGTGTTCTGGTTCATAAGCACGCTTTTCGGGATGAGTGTGCTTTTGAAGGCCGCATCCTCCCTTAAGTGCAGGAACATGTTTTACCCCCTCTTATGGATATTGATATTCCTGATCACCTCCATGCAGATGATGACGGCCCTCCGTCCTATGATCGGTACGGCCGATATGATTCTGCCCAAGGAGAAAATGTTCTTCATGTACCACTGGGGAAAACTGTTCTCGGAAACCGTAGACAATCCGAATGAGAATAAAGGGAAAATAGGTCGTTAGTCTATGAAGCTGACACTCACACAAACACACTGGATCACGGCGATAGTATCCACTGTGGTACTGATCCCTCCGGTGTGGCTCTTGTCCTGCGGTGGAAAGGTAGGTATTGCGCCTATGGCATGGCTGTTCAGCGGCCGGGCTTTTGCAGACCGGTCGCTCATGATTGGAGGCGCGTTGGATCAGCCCAGCCTGCATAAGGAGTTTTTCATCCTGTGCTATTCCCTTTTGGTGTTATGCCCATTCATTGCAGTCGTGCGTTGGATCGCCGGTCGGAGCTGGAATCGTGTCTGGCGGGTATTCGCATTTGCATCGCTGCTACTCTTGGTGCATCCGATCTCGATTCTCACAATCTTTGCGTATGATGTTTCCCGATATATTCTTCGCATGGGCGTCACGCCGATGCGACTGGTCGGGATGGCACTCGCGCTCGTCGCGTATGCGGCCTTGTTTCTGTTTGCGGCTTGGGTATCCGGGTTTCACCGGAAGAAGACCTAACGATACGCTGTCGCCGCGTTGCGGGGGCTTTTGATTATTTTACCACTCCCCCCCCCCAAGGCTGACGCCTTGGGCTACAATATGTCACCCGCTTTGCAGGCTTTATTTTAGCAATAGCCTCCGCAGGATGGCATAATCATGTAGCCCCATGCGTAAGCGTGGGGGATGATAAAATAAAAAAAAGCAAGAGTCCCAGCAGGGCGGCGACATTGTGTGCCTGCTTACCGTCTGCAATTTATCTATGGCGGGTTCGTTTGTTATGGAATATATTGCTGACGAAATAAAAGCACATGAAAAATTGTAAGGGTGAGCTTATGGATACTAAAGAAAGAAAAGCTGCGGCAGCAAGGATTTTGAAAATCATGAATGAAAATTCAAGATACGGTGTTGATTCCAAAACAGCAGAAAGGATTGCCAATGAAGCAAAACACAAGTCTAGAAAATCTGGAAGATCTACAAGGATAGTGTTTGGAAAATGACTCTTCCCGTCGAGAAAATCCTGCCGCAGCTGAAAAATTCCCTTGCCAGGGCGAACTCCGTTATCCTCAAGGCTCCGCCGGGGGCCGGAAAAACCACGCTTGTGCCGACAGCCCTTCTTAATGAAGCGTGGCTTGCAGGGAAGAAGATAATCATGCTTGAGCCGCGCCGTCTCGCAGCCCGTTCCGCCGCTTACAGGATGGCAGACAATCTCGGGGAGCCGGTAGGGAAGACCGTCGGATATAGGACTAGGACTGACAGCAGGATTTCACGGGACACCCGGATTGAAGTTGTGACTGAGGGGATTTTCACCCGGCAGATACTCGGCGATTCCGAACTCAAAAATGTGGCGCTTGTCATATTCGACGAATTCCATGAGCGCAGCATTCACACCGACCTGGGACTTGCGCTTGCGCTTGATGTGCAGACTGTCCTCAGGGATGACCTCAAGATTCTCATTATGTCGGCGACACTGGATCCGGAAAGAATATCCGTCCTTTTCGAGAAGCCGGAACTCGTCTCTTGCGAAGGACGCATTTTTGAAGTCGGCACCCAGTATATAACTAAATCCTCCAGGGAAAGACTGGAGGATTTAGTAACAAGGAGTGTAAAAAGGGCTCTTGAAGACGAGCAGGGCAGCCTCCTGTGTTTTCTGCCCGGAGTCGGTGAAATCCGCAGGGTCGAGGAGAGAATCAGATCGGAGATAAGGCTTTCTGACGATGTGATGATCTGTCCTCTTTACGGGGATCTGGAAAAGAAGGAACAGGATGAGGCGATACAGTCGGCTCCGTCCGGAAAACGGAAAATAGTGCTGGCAACTTCCATAGCCGAAAGCAGTATAACTATCGACGGAGTTACTGTCGTTATTGATTCCGGTCTTTCACGCAAATCCATTTTTGATTCGCGGACGGGAATGTCGCATCTTGAGACTGTCAGGGTGAGCCGTGCTTCCGCCGATCAGAGGCGGGGACGCGCCGGAAGGACTGGACCCGGGGTTTGTTACAGGCTCTGGGGCGAAAACGAGAATTCGATGATGCCGGAATACGACACTCCTGAAATCCTGGAATCGGATCTTGCGAATCTCGCACTGATTCTCGCCGAATGGGGCGTGACAGAAACTTCCTCTTTGAAATGGCTCGACGCTCCGCCGCCTGCGAAATTCGCACAGTCGGTTGAACTTCTGACTGAACTCGGAGCTGTCGGTGAAAACGGGAAGATCACGGCACATGGCAGGAAGATGCTTGCAGCGGGAACCCATCCCCGCCTTGCAAACATGATCATCCGCAGTTCCGGGATCGGGCTTGGGAGCCTTGCGTGTGACATTGCGGCCATCCTTGAGGAAAGGGATTTGATCAAGTTTCAAGCCGGGGGCCGCAATTCCGATTTGAGGCTCCGGCTGGATGAGCTCAGGAAAAGAACCGGCATATTCCATATTGACGATTCCGTCAGATGGCGAGTCAAAAACTTTTCCGAGGAATTCAGGAAGAGGCTTGGAATTGAATTCCGTGAATGTGATTCGGAAATGGCGGGAGTCGTTCTCGGATTCGCATATCCCGACAGGATTTCGAGACGGCGTGAAGGCCAGGAGCCGATATATCTGCTTTCCTGCGGGAGGGCTGCGAAGTTCGCAAACCTTGAAGCGCTTTCGAAAGAGGATTTTCTGACAGTCGCCGAACTTGACGACAAGGAAAAGGATGCGAAAATCCTGCTTGCCGCGCCTCTCGCAAGAAATGACCTTGAAAAATACTTCAATGAAAATATCAGGAAAATTGAAACTGTGGAGTGGAACGACAGGGATGCTGCGGTGAATGCTGTCGGAAGACGTGTCTTCGGCTCGATAATCCTAGAGGAGTATCCGCTGAAGAACCCGGACAGGAAGAAAATAACCGAAGCGGTTTTTACTGGGATCCGGATGAGGGGGATTTCCTCGCTGCCGTGGAGCGATGAGACTGAAAACCTTAGGATGAGAATCGTGTTTGCGGCCGGAATCGACAAGAAGAACGACTGGCCGGATCTTTCCGATGCAGGATTTATGGAAAATCTCCAAGGTCTGCTTTCTCCGTTCCTGGGCGGAGTCAGGAGAATGGAGGATT
>JBAZRS010000099.1:0-12050 GCA_041662825.1 Victivallales bacterium
GCCAGGGCTTGCTCTGGGGCCGCGATTACGTCAAACGCTCGGCTTATTTCCGCACCACCTACAATCCCGAGGTCCTCAAGAGCGAAGCCGATTACCTGGCCAACTTCAGCCGCTACCTCGACGAAACCGTCAAGATTTCCGGATACGTCACCTATTCAATCGACCTCGCCGAATTCGAGATTCTGCCGGGAGTCTTCGACCTTTACCTGCTTGACCGGGTGATGGACGCCGCCTCCGACCGGGGCTGCACGATCACCATCCGCAGTCTCCACATCGACGCCAAGTCCACCTACCGCTGGCTGCCCTACAGCCGGCAGGTGAGCTACGACGGCAGCGAAATCGTACAGCACTTTTACGGCAGTTATTCCGGGATCGACCCGATTTACCTCGATCTCTGGAAGCGCGCCAACCGCGCCCTGTACGACCGTTACCGCCTCCATCCCGGTTTTCAGGGTTATTACCTTATGATGCCTGGAGGCGAGTGGTCGATCATGTGCGACAAACCCTGGATCGGCGTCGTGGCAGGTTATGAGAAGGCTTCACGCCAGGCCTTCGTGGATTATTTGAAGACGATCAAAAAATGGTCGTTGACCGAAGTCAACACGCGCTGGAACACCAAATATTCCGATTGGGGCGAAGTTCTGCCGCCGAAGCCCGAGTTCCGCACCGGCACGATTCCGGACATGCGCGTCCAGTGGCTCGATTTCTGCCGCTTCAAGGACTACATCAACACCGCCTACTGGTATCTGGCTCTGGCTCAGGACATCCGGAGCTACGATTCCGAGCGTGTGGTCATAGTGTATGCGCCTCCGACCATTGCCGGTATTGAAAAGCTGATCGATTACACCCATGGCGGCGGAGTGCCCAGTCTGCCGGGTGCCGGAGAAGGCGAGGCGAACTGGCTCAAGAACCATGTCGGCACGATCCAGGAATCGCATCATCCGCACCGCTGGAACTGCTACGGTGACCCGGGCGGCCGCGGCTGGGTGCTCGACTGGTGCCTCTACACAATGATTTCGGCCTATGGCGGCGGCGGCGCCAACCTGCATATCTACTACGTGCCCCTGGCCCCCATTGTTGACAATTACGGGCAGGAACACGGATACGACCGTTATGAGAAGTTCAAGCCGATATTCCGTGAACTTCAGGAGATGCTCCTTATGACCTCCAATGTCCGCCAGATAGCCATCTATCAGGATCCGACCTCGGTGTTCTGCAAACACCGCACCAGTTTTTCGTTCCGCCTTCCCGACTTGGCCCGCTGGCACGAGTTGCCGGTCCTGGCCGGACTGGATCACGAACGTCTGGAACCCTCCCGGATCGGACAGTACAAGCTGGTTCTGCCCAATCTCATCGACGAGGTGGTTTCACGAGACAGCATCGACCTGCTCGACGGCTATGTCCGCGGCGGTGGCAAAATGATCCTGAGCGCGGTGAACGGCCGCTATTGTCCGGAACTCGGCGCCGCAACCTACCCCCTGTTGGGCCGTTTCGGCATTAAGCCGCCCGAAAAACCTTTTGTCACAAAGGGGCTCGACGTGACCGCCACCGCCGGCACCGCAAGTCCGTTCTGGGCTGCCGGAGCAAAGATTCCATTTTTCACCACACAGAACCTTCACGATGATCCGCAGCGCGACGCTGAAGTCCGCAAGAATTTCTTCCACTGGCCGTACCGCTGGATCCCCCAGACCGACTACTTCGGCTACTATCCTGGCCATAGGGTGACTGACGGCCAGGTGCTGGCGACCTTTGCAGACGGAGGTGCCGCCGTTTCCCTGCATAATGTCGGCAAAGGACAGGTGCTGATCTTCTGGGGTACGCCCGACTACAAGCCCGCACTGATGCTCGACTTCGTGCGTGCCGCCGCCTCATGGGCCAAGGTCGAAAATTCCAAGGTCGAAAATCCGATTCCCCTGATGTTTGAAGGCAAACACCGCAGCCTGAAACGGCACTACGTGATCCTCTGGCAGGAAAAGCCGGGGACCTACTCCCAGGGTTTCCCGCAGGTTCCGGACGGCAGCTGGTTTGTCGAGGATCTGGTGTCTGACGACAAGCTTGGAACCTGGACTGCGGCGGAGCTGAGGGCGGGCAAGCTGCCCCTGACATTCCTGGCCGGGCAATCGCCCCTCAAGGTGTTGCGCATCGGCGAGTCCCGTGCCGGATGGATGAAGAAGTACCGGCAACCTGGGGAAATCTCCAAATGAGAGTGTTAACAGCATCTCTTTTCCTCCTGGGCATCCTGGGTTTTGGAGTGTATCCGGCCAGGGCTGCGGACGAAGCGTCTTCCGACTCCCCGGCGACGCGCCGGGCAAAACTCGAACAGCGCCCCAAAAAGATTTTTGCCCACTACATGGGTTGCTTCCCCATCGGCAACAAGGGTATCTCCCCGGGATATGCCAAGAGCAAGTTACCGGGCATCCGACATGATTCCCCGAACTTTGAAATGGCCTTCGGCGGACGCGGAGGCGGGGTGCCGCTGCTTCCGGATGGCGTCACCGGTTTGAGCCTCGAGGATTCAGCTGACCTAGAGGTCCGGCGCGCGTTGCGTGCGGGCATTGACGGCTTCGCCTTCATGGCCATCGCCGGCGGCGCCAACAACGTGTTCCTGGTCATGGACGCCATGTTCAAGGTCTGCGAGGAGAAGGATTACCCGTTCGAGATCACCTGGGCGCTCAGCGGCCTGGACAAGAGCGTAGAAGCCATTGACTACATTCTCAAAAAGCATGGCGGCAGTCCGAAGCTGGCCCGTCGCGACGGCAAGGTGATGATGCTGGGTTACCAGTCCGTCTTCAGCGGCATCGAGGGGGCGAGGGAGATCTTCTCCAAGCGCTATCCGGATATCAAGATCGATTCACCGGAAGAGCGCTGTTCCCCGGAGTTCCTGCGGCTCTTGCGCGAAGGTTTCCGCAGCAAGCTGGAGGACCGGTTTCAGACGCCCATGTATTTTCAATTCGGATTCGGCGCCTTGTTCTATGGCGTGCAAGGCAAACCCAAGGAGGAGCGCCCTTGGCCGGAGATCATCGGGAACCTGGCCGAAGGCTTTGAAGCGGTCAATGCCTTTCACTACGCCAGTGGCCCCACGGATTACGATGCGGTGGCCAGAGCGGTGACGGACAAGGGCTGCGAGTGGGGTGAACCCATGATGTACGGCTATGAAAATCTGCTGTGGCAAGGCTACAGGCCTCGCTCCTTCCCATTGGAGCCCGGCGGCGACGCGATCCGCCACTGCTGGGAGAACGCGCGCAGGAACAAGTCGACCTTGATCCAGTTCACCACCTGGAACGACTACCATGAGGCAACGATCCTGGCACCGACGACGGATATCCGATATGGGTTAATGGATCTAAACGCCTATTTCGTAAAATGGTGGAAGACCGGAACGCCACCCAGGCCGGATCACGATAAGATTTACATCATATATCCCAAGTACCGGCACGAACTCTCAGCCTATCCCTTCGGCAACCGCGGCGTCTGGCGAGACACTGAAGCCATGAACAAGCTCGAAGTGCTGAGCATCCTGACACGCCCCGGACGAATCCGCATGCCTGGCCGCAACGCCGAATGGGACGCCGCCGCCGGCCTCTCCTGGAAGCAGTTCCCCCTCACCGCTGGCCCTGTGACTGTCGAACTCCTGCGTGACGGTCAGGTGATCCGCCGTCTCGACAGCCCGGAACCGGTGACCGACAAACCCTACCGCGAGCAGCACGGCATGGTTTGCGTTTCAACGGAAGACGAATGGCACTGGAAGCAGGACTTCGGCGAGGCGCCTCCCGTTCCGCTCCGGCGCGGTGAATACGGCGACACCTATGCTGACGGCCTTCCCGACTGGTTCGAGATGTATTGGTTCGGCCAACACGTCCAAGACTGGAGTTCCGCGACAAAAACGGATCCAGGGGCCGACCCGGACGGCGACGGGCTGACCAATCTGCAGGAGTACGTGGCCCGGATGAATCCGGTCTTGAAAGCGGACTACTCCCCCGGTTTTGCCTGGGATCTGAACCAAGTGACGGAGAACTCTTCCGCCGCTTTCAACCCAGAGAACGACAAATTCGACACGCCGGTTTGGTTTTTCCAGCACAAATACGCCGACACGTTGCCGCTTGCGCACGGCGGCTACTGGATGTGTGAACGTTTTGGCTGGTATCCGGACAGGCTGCAGGCCGTCTATGCCCCCCTGTACAACACCCCGTCTCCGTCCAAGCCGGCGGGACAGTTCACGCGCCAATGGGAAAAGGAAGGGAAGAGAGCTTCCGGGGAGAGCATGCCGCTGACGCCGAGCCGTTACCGGGCTTCCGTCGGTCCCTACGGCCTGCAGGCGCTCGGCTGGCGCAGCCCCGTCACCGGGAAGGTACGCTTCCATGCGAAGCTAAATCCTCTTCCAGGCGAAAAAAAGACCTACCCCAAGGCGACCGCCAGTGTCGAACGCGAAGGGGTGGCGACGCCGCTGCTGGCAAAGGAATTTGCGCCGCACGAGGGGATTGAACTCCAGTCTGAACCGATAAGCGTCAAGGCCGGGGAGACCCTTTATCTGGTGCTTGACGCCGCTCCCGGAGGCGCCAGAGGGTTCACGATGGAACTTGAAATGCTGAAAGTCATATTGATTGAAAAGCAGAAGGAGTAGAAAATCCCGGTGGGATGACTGTGTAATTAATACACGTTGCATGACTCATGACTATGGTTATAAATAGTTTAAGTTGCAACGACCACTATTCTACACTATTCGACTGAATTTCATAATTCGCAGAAGGTGAAGTTCGAAAATTGCAGGATGCCCGCTTTAACAGTATATTTTTCACGAAAAGGAAAAACATGGGTTTCAGGACAAATATTCTGATCATATCTGGAATTGCTGCATTCTTTATGGCGGCAATCCACGCCAATGCCGATAACACTCTTTGCTTTGAGGCGGAAGATGCCAAAGAGTTGAAAGCCCCAGTGAAAACAGTTGAAGTGAAAGATAAGGCTGAAATCGGCAAGATATCCGGTGACAAGTTTATTGAAATCGAACAGGGGGCGGGGGAAGGTTCTAAAGTCGGCGGACTTGCAAAATACAAGATCAACCTGAAAGAGGAGGGGACTTATTATTTCTGGGCGCGTTGCTGGTGGCTTGACAGCTGCGGCAATTCATTCGGCGTCAAAATAGGGGACAAGCCGGAATTCATCACGGGAAACGACGGCACCTATAAAAGCTGGCATTGGGTTCAGGCCAAAATCAGACTTATGCTTGAAAAGGGCGTTTATGACATTGAGATTGGCAACCGTGAAGACGGGATAAAAATAGATCAGATACTGATAACCAATGACCGCAAACTGATTCCCGTCGATATAGAAAAAAGCGAAAAACTGTCGGAATGAATTGCATGATCTCCAAATATCTGGATACGTCGCTGCTGGCAATATTATCACTTATCCTGATATGCGCCCCCACCCAGTATTCCTTCAATGTGGGCAATGCCCATCTCAGTGCCGCCGATCCGCTGATCTGGCTTGGAGGTCTGCTGTTCTGCATTTCAGCGGCGGCCCGCATCCTCTTTTCAAAAAGCGCTGGCATCCCGTTCAAAGAGCGCCTGTTTGCGTATCTGAAGGAAATCCTGCCTCTTCCTGAAAACATATTGTTTGTGGTTCTGATCTCGTTTTCCTTCTTCAAAGCTGAAAGCATGACGGATTCGGCAAAAGAACTTTTCCAGGTCGTTGAATATGTCGTTGTCGCCTTCATCCTTTTCTCTAAAATCAAGTGGACCGACAAGATGCTGGAGAGGACCGCAGTTTTATTCTTAAGTCTTGTATCAGTTGTTGTATTGATTGCTGTATTTCAATATTTCGACGCTTCTGCTGGCATTATGAAAGTTAAAGGCAGCTTCGGCAACCGCAATACATACGGCGGTTTTCTTGCAGTCACTTTACCGCTGATCCTGTCCATCATCCTGCAAGCAGGGAATTGGCGGATGAAGATATGGGGCTTGCTCATTCTTGCCGCTGCCGGAATGACAGTACTGTCTGGCGGAGCCGCATTTGGCCTGTTATTCGCCGGAAGTTTGATCTGTGTTTCTATTTCCCGCCGCGCCTTCCTCATCTGGGTTGCAGTAATTGCCGTCTCCGTTGTTTTTGTTTTGCCAAAACTTCCACGCGACAATGTTGAAGTGCTGAAACAATCCGTCAGGATATTTGATGAAGACGGTCATGTCGAATCGCGTTATACGGAATGGCAGGCATCGGTGCAGATGTGGAGTGAACAGCCGTTGCTTGGCGTTGGACTGGGCAATTACCAGTCCCAGATCGGGATGAACTATGGTTTTCTCGCAATCAAGGAAGGCCCCAAGGAGCAGGACCATAACAACCTCTTCCTGGTATTTGGGTCAAGCACCGGACTTATCGGGCTGCTCGGGCTGCTGACGATGCTGACCCTCTGGTTCCAGAGGACGGCAGTTTCCTTCTTTTCCTGCAAATCAGAATCCAAAAGCTTCCATTGCGGCTATCAGCGGATTCTCGCATTGGGCGCCATGGGAGCGATTGCGGCCTTCTGCGTCACTTCGATCTGGACGGCCCTGCTTGTGCGAGGAGTGTTCCTGTTTTTTGTGATTATAGCCGCCATGGCGGTAAATTACAGTAAGCAGTGCTTGGAGTCCAAAGAATAAGTTCAAGATAATGAATTTCAAAATTTATGAACACTTATTTTCTAAACTCTGAAATTCATCTTTTGCGAATTGCGAAATTCGCACGTGGAGTGCGGCAATTCATTGCCGCCTTTAATGACGGAATTTATTCCGTCCCAGAGTAAGGTAGCTCCGCGAAATAAATTTCGCGGAACAGGGCGGTAACAAGTTCCCGCACTCCATGGTCAGGCCTAAATGCCTGACTTAAAAGGGAAAATACAAGGAATAATTGGAAGTTGCAGTTTATTAACCGTTCAAGTTCAGCAAATTCCCCTGCCATGATATGAAACAAAGTTTGGAAACAAGTGACTATTCCATCGAAAAACGCAAATAGTGGAGCCGGGAAAAGGTTCAAGCCTTTTCTGTGGCTGTTCACCGTCAAATCGTCATATTTTATCAAAATGGCTTTCGATTTTATATTTTCAATTTTTCTTTTGCTTCTGCTTCTACCTGTATTTATCCTGACCGCGCTTGCCATATTGCTTGATTCTCGCGGACCCATATTCTTTACACAGACAAGGGTCGGCAGGAAAGGCGGGCTTTTCACACTGTATAAATTCAGGTCGATGACGGTCAATGCAGATGCGTTGAAGTCTGGAATGATTGCCGACAATTCTTTTCAGGACAGTGTTACTTTTAAAATGAAAAATGATCCCAGGATCACCCGTGTGGGGCGTTTCATCCGCAGGTTCAGCATCGATGAACTGCCCCAGCTTTTCAATGTCGTCAAAGGCGAGATGAGTCTGGTGGGGCCGAGGCCTCCGGTTCCGGAGGAGGTGGAGAAATATTCACCGGATGACAGGAAGCGCCTGCTGGTGAAACCGGGGATTACATGCCTGTGGCAGATATCCGGCAGAAGCGAACTTCCCTTCAAACAGCAGGTTGAACTTGACAAACAATACATAAATAGCCAGAGTATCCTGCTGGACATCAAGATCCTGCTGAAAACAATTCCCGCCGTCCTGACAGGAAGAGGGGCGTATTGACAATAAAGGGAATCTCTAAAAAGGAATTATTTTGAGATCTGTATTTCGGCCCAGGCGCGAACTCTTCTGACGATTTCAAGGGCCTTTCTTCTATCAAACAAGCTTGGCTCATCAAGAAAATCATATCTGAAAGCAACGGCAAAGGGTTCCAATTCGCCCAAGTCTTCTGACTTTTCAGGCTTCCCAATTCCATTGTCTTCAATCAACTGCAACAATTCTTCAAGATCATGCGTCTTCCTGAATTCAATTTTTCTGGAGACTAAAACCGCCTTCATATATTTTTCAGCAGCCTGCTGGCAATGGAATCCAACTATTTCGTCGGCGATATCTCGATTTTCGAGCAGGGCGCTTACAGCATCTTCATCTTGGACGCCTTTTCGGATAAACAGGCAGGCAAGTTCAGACGGCGTCATACATCACCTTGCCTTCTTTTAATGCCCAGTAGATTGCAGTTCCGGGCAATTGGCCGATTTCATCAATAGTGCTCTTATCAGAGACAATGACATCTACCGGCATTCTCAGAGGAAGAAGAGCGCGACGAAGTCTTGTCATTTCTTTTCTTTTATCTTTCAACTCATTTTCTATCACAAGGAAATCGACATCCGAATCATAATTGGCATCTCCCCTGGCATAGGAACCAAAAAGAATAATCTTCAAGGGTGCAGATTCCCTGCAGAGAATTTCAACTGCCTGATTAATTTGATTTTTATCAATCAGCTTTTTAATTAACTTTTTCATAAGAAATGACTGAATTTTTGATTTTTGTATGATTCAACGATAATCAGAAAGGACTGAAAAATCAAGACAAATCATGAATAAATGTAGCACAGGCATCTTGCCTGTGTTGTGTCTTTTTCCAGATCCAGGGTTGTCCGTACGCCACAACGCACAAATCCCGGACACGAGTCAATTCGCTTATTGCGAGCTGATTTCAAAATGCAGGAAAATGTTGCTGTGGCGATGTCTTCCGTTGGAGTTCACAACTTTAGTTGTGTCTTAGTATTCAAGAAGTTAGACACGCTAAAGTTTACCTGCATGCCTAAGGCATGTAAACCTCTGGCAGCGCCTTAGGCGACCAGGGCCGTGAACACCAACTTAAGAAATCAGCTCAATAGAGGCAATTTTGAAATTGCCTCATTGCATAAGTCAATGGAAAGGGCGTTACCCGAATATCGCCATCACACCGGCACCTTCTTGTCACGTATTAGCTTTTTGATTGCGGCGCTCTACGAACTGTAAGATGGACTTTGGACCTTTATTCAACATTATCCGGTTTATGATTTTTGTTTAAGATGAAAAAGGGAATACAGTATTATGAAGAATATGAGGAATACAAACCAATACTTTAAGCTTCTGTCTCGCTTTGGCATTCTTATTGCATGCCTCTGCTCTTTCAATTTTGGATCACTTGCGCAAAAACAGGAAACAGACAGTTTATCCCTTTCCTTGAAGAATCTTGCCGGCAGGCAGATGGAACGTCCGGCCGATTATGACCTTGCCAAAGACTGGGATCTTTTTCAATTGAAACTCCGAAAAGCCCGGCATCTTCAGCAGTTTTACAGACCATCCCAAGACATGCTAAATGCGGCTGGCAGTGAATTGAAGCAGGCTGAAAAGCTGCTGGGAGCATTGGAGGCGAAGACTGTGATGCAACCGCAAACCGGAATATCGGAGGAAGCCTATTTTGATGATGTTGACGGTTCACCTCAGCCGTTTATCCGTTATCTGCCCAAAAACTACGACAAGAACACCAAGTACCCGCTGATCGTTTATCTTCACGGCTATTCGCCCTATTTGGACATCGTAAACTGGGGAATGGTGCCGGACGGTCTCACGGATCTGGCGGATAATGCGAACGCCTGTGTTGTAATGCCTTTTGCAAGAGGCAATACCGACTTCCAGGGGATCGGGGAACAGGATGTATTGAATGTCATACGACACATGAGGAAACGGTATAATATCGATGAGGACAGGATCATTCTTGCCGGAATGTCCATGGGTGGAATGGGCGCATGGACTGTAGGATCCCATTATCCGCATCTCTTTGCTGGACTGCTGGTGATCTCCGGAAGGGGGGATTTTTATTTCTGGCATAAGATCAAACGCAGTTCCATGCCGGCCTACCGGCAATGGCTGATAGACAAGGAATTTGCCGCATCCCACATTCCGAACCTCTCCCTCCTGCCTGTCTGGGTTTTCCATGGAACCGACGACACGCTGATCCCTGTTGAAGAGGCGCGGCACATGAAAGATCTGCTGAGTCCTGTAAATCCATTGTTCAAATACCAGGAAATAGCCGGCGGAGACCATTGGATTTATGGACAGGTCTTCGGTGATAAGGACTTGTCGGGCTGGATTAAAAATCTCAGGCGCAAGAATCCTGAAAGTTTTGAATATGTCGCCTATCACCCGGCATACTGTCAGGCATATTGGCTCGATATCGGCCAGTTTGCGGAAAATTGCCGGCCTGCGAAAATCCAGGTCGAAGTCAAGGACAGGCAGGTGTTGATTCGGACATCGGGGGTCAGGGATCTTATCCTTGACAGGAACAAGATGCCCGAGCGTATCAGGAAATTCGCTGTCATCAAGCAGAATGAATTTATTTTAAAGGAATCCAATGATTCAAAAAGTGGTGGCAATTCATATGTTTTTGGTCCGGTTAAGGACGCCTTCCTGGAACCTTTCATGTTTGTAAATTCCGGACTGAAGGATTCGGAAATGGGACAAAGGTCTCTTGAATGGTACAAGTTCGCCAAAAGCCCGCCCAGGGTGAAGAATGAAAAAGACCTGACTGAACAAGACAAGAAGTCATTCAACCTTTTCCTTTACGGGGAGCCGGAAAGCAGTCCGATGATAGAGGAAGCGATTAAGCAGGTTCCGGTAAAAATCACGAAGGATGAGATTTTGATCGGCGGGAAAAAATATCCGAGGGCGGGAAATGGCATATATTTAAGATGTAAAAGTCCTTGGAATCCGGAAAAAAGCGTGGTGGTCCAATGTGGAATCCCCTGGGGGAAAGCGTGCCCGGAAAATCACCGCTATGACTTCCTGCCGGGATATGTCGTCTATTCAGGAGAAACCGACCCGGATGATCCTTTTGGAGGAAACAGGGCGCTGACAGGCGGTTTTTTTGACAGGGACGGCGCATTAATCCAGTAAACTTGCTTATCACAGGCACTATTTTTACTGTTTTCCCGTTGTATTCTAGACAGTGTTCGAAAAAGGGGTAGCACAGACATTCCTGTCTGTGATTGAAAATGAAATTTGAACCTACAGACAGGAATGTCTGTGTTACTTTTAAGGCAAATTTCATTTTGAGATTTTCTTTGTTTCAAACTTGTTTCGTATTTCGAGTTTCGTGCTTCGAATTTTATGAACTAATAAAAATGTGCAAAATAAACGAAAATATGATGGATTATATTAAACCCAACAATCGAACCTGCGTATCGGCTAGACATGGCTTGAAAATGGTTTTCACTGTCGTCTGTCTTTTTTTACTGCTGTCCGCCGGAAATGTCTTTGCCGACGCTACACCTGAAAATTATTTCGGCTTCACTGAAGTCGGTTCGACTGCGGGAAAATACGGGGAGTTCAGGTTTAAAATCAACTGGAAGCCCGAGACGGGACATTTACTGATGTTTGCGGACAAGGGAAAGAAGAACCAGTGTTTCATCCAGCTCGGGAAAAATACCGACGGGATCCGGGTTCAGGGTGAGAGGGCTCCTGCAAATCCGGTATTGGCCGTCAAACCTATAAATCCGTTGCCTGATAAGCCGATGGCCGAACTTGAGTGCAATGTCAAATTGCATCAGCATTCGTGGACCATATATCTGGACAACAAGGAGATTTACCGGATACGTCCTCCGTTCACTGCGGCTTCGCTGTGGTTTCAAAACCAGGCGTTGGATGTGAATACAAAAGCAATACGTTACCAAAAAACAGAGCCCCTCTACTTCCATGATGATTTCCTGATCGCCGACAAGGATGAAAATCAACTTGACAGCTGGGAAATATTAAAGGGGAAATGGAATATCCATACCGCTTTGGATGCGGCCATCGAGCAAAAATCCTCACCCGGTCTGAAAAACCGTCCGCTGGAAATGGAAAGGAGCCCGAATTTTTACAGCCTGAACGGATCCGGGGAAAAAGGGCTGATCGTCTCCGGCTATCCTTTTCACGACAATTATCTTCTCCAGGCGGCGGTGCAAATAAAAAAAGGTGAGAGCGGCCTGGCTTTCTATGTCCAGGATTTATTCAATTATTACACCTTCACCGTTTGCCTTTCCGATAACGAAGAGGCGTTTGCATACCTGAAGAAACACCGGTCAGGGAAAGAGCCGGTCATTATGAAGGCGGTTCAGCTGCAGCTTCTCCCCGACCAGTGGATCATGCCGAAAATCCAGGTGATTGA